>CAYUZL010000484.1:0-4052 GCA_964449725.1 uncultured Alteromonas sp.
ACGTAATATTTACTCTAAAAATATTTAGAAATTATTGTTTAATAAGCATGATAGGCCGTATATGTAAAGAGGTTTACAAGAGTAGTAAATTTGACCTCTTACAAGAATTTTAGAGTGAACAAAAAAACAACAAAATTAAAACAACTGGATAATTTTGTGATAGTTTGTATTTTTATGTTTACAAAGTGCGTGCGTTTTATTGTAAATATTTACATTAATATTTTGATAAAAAACAGAAGGATTGTTGGTACTTTCATATCGCTAGTATAGCTTTTCACTCATTTTATCGATTGGTACCAATCACTTGATATAAGTCACTTGATATAAATCACTAAAACGCTTCACGAAAACAGTTAAATTAAAGTGCTGCACCACGCGATTTCTGGCGTTTTCAGCTAAGCTTTGACGCTGCTTTTCATCTTTAATTAATAAGCTAACTTTATCCGCAAGCTCACTTGGTTGGTGGGGATTAACTAATAAGCCTGATTCGCCGTCTATTATTGCTTCTGGAATACCATTAACATTGGTGCTTACAATGGCTTTTTTCATTGCCATGGCTTCTAGGATTGCAATAGGAAACGCTTCTTGATGGGATGCGCACACAAGAATGTCGAGCTGATTTAATTGCGCCAATACATCGGGAATTTGGCCGTGGAAGGTGGTGATGTCGGCTAACCCAAGTTGTTGTACTTTTTCTTTTAGCAAAGGCTCTCGTGGTGCCTCTAAAATATCGCCACCGATAATATGAAAATGCAGATGATGTTTATCAGTAATTTCATTTTTGTTGGCCAATATTGCCGCCATATCGATAAAGTCATCATGACCTTTTCGTTCTTGTAGGTTTGCCACTATACCAATATGGATGGTGTTTGAGGGGGCTTTATCTATTGGTGAAAAACGAGTGATATCTACGCCGTTATGAATACATTGTAGGGTAATATTAGGGTTAATTTTGGCAATATGAGTGCCGACTTCATTTTGTAAATCTTCACTGCAAAATGCGCATACATCGGGTTTAGGCAAACCTTTAAATAGCCATTGCAGGTGGTTGAATTGAAAAGGGAAGTGGTAATGGGATAACACTTTGATTTTTGCTAATTTTGCAGCAATCACTACTGCTCGGGTGCAATAGGGGTCAGCGGTGTGAATAACCGAAATATCATTGCGGCGTAACCATTTTACCCACTGCGCAACTTGCCCTAAGGTAGCAACTAGGTTGGATAAGCCAGGTTGTTGAATCGGCATTACTGTAAAAGGGATGTTTCTCTCTAAAGCCCATTGTTCAAAGTCCCCTGATTCAGGGCAAACTAAATAAGAGTAAAAGACTTTTTTATCAAGTCCTTCCATTAGCATTTGTGAAACACGCTCTGCGCCACCAATTTTTGCGACACTATGAACAAAAGCAATGTTTATCACGGTACGTCCTTTTTTATATTTGTATGGGCTAAATGCATGTTATGGTAACAAATTACCACAGCTAAACAGAAGCTGGATATTTAAATTAATAATAATAAGGATGCGTCATGATATTACCTATTAGTGCCTTTTACGCTGGATTATTTGGTCTGTGCTACTTTTATTTGTCGGTATTGGTTATTAAAGAAAGAACAAAAGGCGGCATAAGCTTAGGTGATGGCAATATTGACGAATTAAACCGTGCTATTCGCGCTCATTGTAATTTTATTGAATACGTTCCCTTATGTTTGTTGCTATTAATTTGCTTAGAATTAAATACCGCGTATTCGTCATTTCTTCATATAACAGCAATTACATTGTTAGTAGGGCGTTTGTTACATGCTTATGGCTTGCGTAAACATGTATTACCTGGATGGCAGAGAAAGTGCGGCATGTTATTCACTTTCATTGCGCTAATTGCACTCGCTGTGGCAAACTTGTCGCTTATTTATTGGAAGTCGGTGTAGTTATATTTGGCCAACGAATTAGCTAACAGACACATCTTCTTAAAGAGAAACAGCTGTCCTTAGGGCGCTTGTTTCTCTGTTTGTAAGCCGCGATTTTTTTAATATAAATCTTTGTGATAGCGGGAGTCATTCACGAACTGGAGCAGCCACTGTTTTGCGCTTAACTCATTCATAGCACCGAACTTAATGGCGATATCAATGAGTTCACTATCAACACTTTTATCTAGCTTGGCTTTACTTCCACAAATGTAAATCTCCGCTCCTTGAAGTATGAGTGTCCAAATCAGCTTCCCTTGCTCTCGTATTTTGTCTTGGATATACACTTTCTTAGTTTGATCTCGAGAAAAGGCCGTATGAATTTGGTTTAAGTGTTTATTTTCTATGCAATTGTTTAACTCGTTTTCGTAAAAGAAGTCACTTTTTGCATACCGTTCGCCGAAGAATAGGTGAGTTTCTGCTTGTCGCTTACTTGCTAGAAAACCAATATGCGGCGCAATACCAACACCGGCTGCTATTAATATAAGTGGCTTTCTCGTATCCTCAGGCAAATGAAAATGTGGGTTAGAGCGAGTAAAAACATCAACACGAGAACCCACTTTACTCTTTGCTAAAAAGTGACTCACCGTACCTGTGTATTGTTGAGCGTCCCGGTAGTAATTTACTTCTCTTACACATATTCGTAAGGTATCCGCAGACGTTTTGCCGCAGGATGCAATCGAATAGGCTCTAGGCGATGGGTCTGCCAGCACGGCTAATAGCTCATCAAGAGGAAGAGTTTCAACAGAGCAATAGTCTGTTAACAAGTCGGCTAAGTCTCTACCATAACAATATTCTGTCAGTTGCGACGTAGCGCTCATTTTAGTGAGTGCTTTTAACGCTTTATTATTGGTGATTTTTACCAGCGCTCTTATGAGTGGTTTATTTAAGCGTTTTAGTTCTTTTTGTGCCAGCAAGCGGTGTTGCTCATCGCTGACCACTTCATAAAATGAAATCACTCGTTCTATGGCTAATTGATTCGGTGGCGGTAATACGTAAAGTAAGTCACCTGCTGAATAATTAATGCCGCTGTTGGCAATATCAAATTTGATATCATATGCGGGGAAGTCACCTTTATTTAAGGGCGTTATGGATTTTATTTTAGCGGAAAACGCGTGCTTTTCGTTATAGGGTTTGACTTGCAAGCTTAGCTTTTTTAAGGACCCAGAATGACCAGAGCAATGTTTGATAATGGCATCAGACCACTGTTCAAAAAAAGGCAAGTAATCCACATCAGCATCGACTCGCTGAGCGATAGCAGTTGCACCATTTTTAGCTAATAAAATATCGAGCTCATTAGAAAATCCGCAGAATTTTGGATATGAAACATCGCCTAATCCAAATACCGCAAATTGGCATTTAATTGTTAGGTTAGCCAGTAATTGCTGATGAAGGGTAGCTGCATTAGCTGGGGGTTCACCATCACCGAAACTGCTGGTAACCAGAAACAATGTGTCGTCTTTAGATAATGTTGAAATAGCACAATCGTTAATTGATGTGACCTCAAAAGAACTAATTTCATGGACGTTCAATTTTTCTTTTAGTTTCTGGGCTAAACGAAGTGAGTTACCTGATTCGGAACCATATGCGATATAGATGTTGGACATAATGAGCTGCGTAAAATTAAGAGGGATGCTATTTTTTCTGCTTGAACGCAGCCGAAAAAAGCAGTCCCTAGTGAGAGTTATCATCGCTTGGGTAGCGATGGCGAATAAAAACTAATCGTAGTATTCGTCAAATTGTTCTTTAGAGAACTCTACGCTGTCATAATCGCCCATTAAGTCGTTAATAACACGGCGCACACTGATGTATTCCAAAATGTCGCCTGACTCATTTTTTATGGGTTGCACTGTGGTATCTACAACATATAAAGCGCCACCCTTACCTCTATTTGGGATAATACCTGTCCAAATGTCACCTGCTTGGATGGTATCCCACATGTTTTTGTAAACAGATTTAGGGATTGATGGGTCACGGACAAGGTTATGTGGCTGGCCGATCAGTTCTTCACGAACATAACCGGTGAGGGTACAAAACAAGTCATTCACATAGGTAATGTTGCCTTGCAAATCGGTTTTAGACACAACAAAAGCG
>CAYUZL010000485.1:0-6288 GCA_964449725.1 uncultured Alteromonas sp.
ATTTAATACCCTAGTAAGTCAACGTATTACTGATAACTTATTTGAAAAGATTAGCATTGGAGATGCCTGTTCGCTCATTGGCTCAAATAGCTATTTTATTGAAGATGGAGAAAGCCTAGAGGCGTCACAGTTGCGTTACGAAAAACACGATATTTCTCCTACTGCGCCGTTAGTTGGAATACGTAAAAACAGCGTAACAGGTACCGTTTTAGAATGGGAAAATGACGTACTCAGTCGTCATGAAAATATCATTGCTACATTGCGAAATGAGGGTTTATCCAGTATGCGTAGAGCTATGAGATTATGGCCTACCGAATTAGAATGGCGTACCGATGGCGACAAGCTTCATATTCAGTTTGGCTTACCCGCAGGTTGTTTTGCCACGTCAGTTTTACGAGAATGTGTTCACCTTCAACCTTCCGATGATTCAGGGAATGATTAATGCGCCTATTACTAAGTAACGATGATGGTGTTTTTGCTGAAGGGTTAACCTTACTTCACAAACGGTTAGCCATCGAACATGATATAACGGTAATCGCACCCGACCGGAACTGCAGTGGCGCAAGTAATGCGTTATCTTTGCACTCACCCTTGCGTATTCAGCAAATGCAAAACGGGTTTTATGCGATTAACGGCACGCCCACTGACTGTGTTCATATGGGCGTAAATGCATTTTTAGAACAAGAGCCTGAACTTGTTGTATCGGGTATTAATCATGGCCCCAATATGGGTGATGACGTTGTGTATTCTGGTACGGTTGCCGCGGCCACAGAAGGCCGTTATATGGGGTTGCCTGCTCTAGCGGTTTCCCTTGCTAGTCATGAAGGGAAATACTTCGATACCGCAGCAAAAGTGGTTGCCAGTGTTATTGAACGACTACCTGAGCATCCGCTAAAACAACATCAAATATTAAATATTAATGTTCCCGATTTGCCGTATGATGAATTAAAAGGGATAAAAGTTACCCGTTTAGGTAAACGCCATCCTTCGGATAAGATGGTAAAACAAATGGATCCTTTCGGTAGAACCATTTATTGGTATGGTCTTATTGGCGCAGAATTAGATGCGAGCGAAGGTACTGACTTTCATGCTATCGCAAATGGCTTTGTATCAGTAACACCTTTGTCTGTAGATATGACAGCTCATGATAGCTTAGATGATTTGTGTAGTTGGCTGGATAAATAATGAAAATAAATCGACGTGGGGAAACACTCGCCCAACTATTACACCAAGAAGGTGTGCAAGATGCAAAAGTACTACAAGCCATAGCGGCGACACCAAGAGAGTATTTTTTACCCGACGCGCTAAAGCATAAAGCGTATCAAAACACGGCGTTGCCTATAGGTCAGGGCCAAACTATATCACAGCCATACATAGTGGCAAAAATGACAGAGTTACTGTTAAAAAGTAACAACAGCCCTAAAAAAGTGTTAGAGATAGGCACAGGCTCAGGCTATCAAACCGCTATTTTATGTCAGATTTTTAAGCATGTATTCTCAGTAGAGCGCATCAAGTCATTGCAATTTCAAGCTCGACGAAGAATGAACCAATTAGATTTACACAACGTTTCTATGAAACATGGTGATGGATGGAAAGGCTGGGCCAATAAAGGTCCCTATGACGCAATAATAGTGACAGCAGCAGCCAGCGAATTACCACAAAAATTATGCGAACAATTAAAAGAAAATGGACGCTTAATTGTACCCGTTGGCGATGAAAATCAATCTTTGCTTTGTGTTGATAAAATTGATGGCGAATTAAAATCCACAACTATTGAATCGGTACGTTTTGTACCTTTAGTCGCAGGCGCAATACAATGAAGTTATTTGCTCCCTTGTATGATCTTGCGCTACGCTGGGCTCGCCACCGTCACGCAAGCGCGTATCTTGGCGTATTGAGTTTTGCAGAATCCGTCATTTTTCCTATTCCACCTGATGTGATGTTAGCACCGATGTCATTGTCACAACCCAACAAGGCATGGCGTTTTGCTGCGCTCACTACCCTAATGTCATTATTGGGTGGACTTGTTGGATACGCCCTAGGGTATTTCGTTTTTGATGCGTGGATTCAGCCCTTAATTGAAGGAACCCATAACGCTGAACGGCTAGACCATGTTATGCAGTGGTTTGAAGCTTATGGTATTTGGATTGTCTTTCTTGCAGGCTTTTCTCCAATCCCCTATAAAGTTTTCACCATAAGCGCAGGTGTTTTGCACATGGCAATCATCCCCTTTTTCTTTGCATCTTTAATAGGACGGGGTGCCCGCTTTTTCCTTGTGGCAAGTTTAATGAAATGGGGAGGTGCGCCAATGGAAGCTAAATTACGAGAGTACGTAGAAATACTCGGATGGGCAGTAGTTGCTTGTGCTCTCATCGTTTACTTTTTAGTTAGATAGTACGTGAACCAAATTAAGCCAACATTCTTTGTTGCTTTGAGCGTGATGTTACTATCATGCAGCTCTGGAAGTCCTCCAGCGCCTTTAGTCGTCTTAAATAGTCAGCCTGTGAAGGAAGCATCGGCTTTTGATGGTAATACTTATGTTGTAACTGAAGGCGACACTCTATATGCTATTGCGCTCTACAGCGGTAACGATTACCGTGATATAGCTAAATGGAATAAAATTTCACCACCTTATACCATTAATATTGGTCAAGCGTTGGTAATCCGTCAAAATAGCGTCAATAAACCATCACTTCCCCCTCCCAGTAAAAGCACAGCTCCAACCACTCCCGCTAATATCACAAAACGTGTTGAATCATCAAATCAGCAAGCGTATGGTAAAAAAGAAAAAAGTGTTTCACAGCAATATGATACGGAAAAAAAATCTAAAGATTTTAAAACTTTTCCCGATAAAGTTGCTAGATGGGTCTGGCCTTTGCAGGGCAAAGTCATTGAAACATTTAACCATGCCAGTGCTGGCAGTAAAGGCATAGATATTCAGGCTCCATTAGGAACCGCCGTTGTCTCAGCAGCTGATGGAAAAGTAGTGTACACAGGAAATGCATTACGCGGTTATGGAAACTTAGTCATTGTTAAGCACAGTGAAACATTTCTAAGCGCGTACGCACATAACGACACCATATTAGTAAAAGAACGGCAATGGATTAAAGCCGGACAGAAAATTGCGACAGTAGGAAGCAGTGGCACAGATACGGTAAAGCTTCATTTTGAAGTAAGGTACCGCGGGAAGTCTTTAGATCCCTTGCGATATTTACCGGCAAAATAATAATAATTATAAAATTTAAGAATAAAAATAAGTTCGTTCGGAGATAACACAATTAAACACACTTGAATCATAGGAGATGCAGTTGTGGAAAAGCAAGATACTGTAATCGAAGACATTCCTATCGATAAGTCTTTTGAAAAGGCGATCGATTCCGAATTTGTAACAGACCCGGTTCTATCTAAGGACGCCCCATCTACCGAAGATGATGCTCAGGTAACTGAAGCCGTTACTAAAAACTTGGACGCCACTCAGCTTTATTTGGGTGAAATAGGGTTTTCTCCCTTATTAAGCGCTGAGGAAGAAGTGTTTTTTGCCCGAAAAGCACTAAAAGGGTGTGAAGCATCAAGAAAACGCATGATCGTAAGTAATTTACGACTTGTAGTGAAAATTGCACGGCGGTACAACAACCGCGGACTTGCGCTGCTCGATCTTATCGAAGAAGGTAATTTAGGTTTAATTAGAGCTGTTGAAAAGTTCGACCCAGAACGAGGGTTTCGTTTTTCCACCTATGCAACTTGGTGGATAAGACAAACGATTGAACGTGCGATCATGAATCAAACTCGCACTATTCGCTTACCTATTCACGTGGTTAAAGAGCTTAATATCTACCTTAGAACGGCACGTGAGCTAGCTCAAAAACTCGATCACGAACCTTCAGCAGAAGAAATAGCTGAAGCATTAGACAAGCCAGTAGAAGATGTCAGCAAAATGCTGCGTTTGAACGAGCGCATTACCTCAGTTGATACGCCTATTGGTGGCGACAACGACAAAGCGTTATTAGACATTATTGCAGACGACCATGAATTTGGTCCTGAAGAAAAGCTGCAAGAAAATGATATGCGAGACAACATCATAAAGTGGTTGGGTGAACTTAACCCTAAGCAGCGTGAAGTACTTGCAAGACGCTTTGGTTTGATGGGTTACGAACCATCAACACTAGAAGATGTAGGTGCAGAAATTGGCTTAACTCGTGAGCGAGTAAGACAAATTCAAGTAGAAGCATTACGTAGATTGAAAGATATGTTGAGTCAAGAAGGTCTTGATTTAGAGAATTTATTTGATCGATTGCGCGGCTAATTAAACGCACGCTTCGTCGCGTTTAAGGTGCAATGTAATGAATCCAGTTATACGACTGTGGGCATCCGCCATAATAGCCTTGGTTGCTAATGGTGGATGGAGCTTCTTCGCCAACTCTTTAGTCACCGACGATATGTCGGTGATTATCCGTTCAGCCATAGTACAAGGTGGCTATAGCTCGATTATTACCTTATTGTTTACTTGGGTGCTTGAGCGCACTTATAACCGAGCAAGTACCAAATACATTTCTTTTGCGTTTGTTGTTCCGCTTGTGTGCTTTGCACATCACAAAACACTACACGCAAGTATCATTAGAAAATCGTTTAACAATGCCTTAGATACATCAGCATCTTGGTTTGATGGCTTGTGTTGGCCTAGTGTTGTGTTTGCACCGTTACTGCCACTCAGTATTCAAACTACTCTGGTAGTGAGTGTGAACTTATTGAATCAAACTCCGAACCTTGCACTTACCGTTGCGCCGTCCATTTTATTTAGCGCTTTATATGGGTATATGTATACGCTTTACCTATATAAGCAGAATAAAAGTGGCTCAGATTAGGCTTTCTCTAAACAGACAAACTCACAATCGTAGGCATTTTTTTCATCAGCAGCATAGTGCTCTGAAGAAATTGTTACCCAAGATTCTGGTGAGTAATCAGGGAAGCATGTGTCGCCGTCGATTTCGGCATTAATAAAGGTTAGATGTAAACGATTTGCCCTAGGTAGCATGGCTTCATATAAGGTTCCACCACCAATGATCATAACCTCTTCTAAATCAGGTTGTTGACTGGTAGCTTGATGCAAAGCGTCATCTATTGAGGTGACTACGTCAGCATCAGCCAAGTTGTAATTCGGCTGACGAGAAATCACTATGTTATGGCGACCAGGTAAAGCCTTACCTATAGATTCATAGGTTTTCCGGCCCATAATGACAGGTTTACCTAATGTTACTGATTTAAAGTGCTTTAAATCAGCAGGTAAATGCCAAGGCATGTCGCCATTTGCTCCAATAATACGATTTTTAGCCATAGCCGCAATCATAGTTATTCGAGGTAAACGAACTTCACTCATTTTCGATAAACCACTTCGAAGTCGTCATCGCCTTCTTCGTCGTCATCGTCATCCCATTCATCATCAAAGTCGTCGTCGATGCCGTTACTCACACCTTGGGGCTCTTTTTCGTAGGTATCCCACTTAAACTCAACATCGTTAGAGTCTACCACCGCTTCTTCTTCGGTGGTTGGTAAGGTTTCCAAGTAGTTCATTACATTAGAGCAGAGGTCGTGGGTATTAAGCTTTTGGAACGCAGAAATTTTAAAGACTTCACCACTCCAATCTAGCTCTGAGACAATTTTTTCGCACAAGGCGTCGACGTCTTCATCTAACATCAAATCCACTTTGTTAAATACTAACCAACGGGGTTTTGCTGCTAATTCAGGGCTGTATTGCTCTAACTCAGAAATGATGGTTTTGGCATTTTCAACAGGATCGCTTTCGTCCGCAGGCATTAAATCAATCAAATGCAGTAAAACACGGCAACGCTCCAAATGTTTTAAGAATCGTATACCTAAACCTGCGCCATCAGCAGCGCCTTTTATTAGCCCAGGAATATCAGCGATAACAAAGCTGCGCTGTGAGTCTTGTCTCACTACACCCAAATTAGGAACTAGAGTGGTAAATGGATAATCAGCCACTTTAGGCTTAGCGGCCGATACAGAACGAATAAAAGTGGATTTACCAGCATTCGGCAACCCCAATAAGCCTACATCAGCAAGCAGCATCAGCTCTAATTTTAAATTGCGAATTTCACCTGGAGTACCATCGGTCTTTTGTCTAGGAGCTCTGTTAGTACTGCTTTTAAAGCGTGCGTTACCTAAACCATGGTAACCACCTTGAGCTACCTTTAGGCGTTGCCCATGCTTGGTTAAATCACCTAAGACTTCACCCGTATCGGCATCTGTAGCACGAGTACCAATAGGTACGGG
>CAYUZL010000486.1:0-2772 GCA_964449725.1 uncultured Alteromonas sp.
AAATAATATTGGTAACCGTGATATCCACCAATACTTGACGTTTGTCTTTAAATGACAAACGTACTTCTGTTTCGGTAAAGTCTTCGCCTTCGTCAATAGCGGTTTCTATTGGTAAAGCGTCGATGACACTTTGTGTTAGGAAATCATTGAGAGGTTGAGCATGGAGTTGTTTATACCCAGTTTCAAATAAGGCTAAACCAGCATCGTTAGCAAACTGTATCGTTAATGCTTTATCTATAACAATAATCGCGGTGTTTAAATTATCGAGGATTTTTTTCGCCTCGATATTTGACTCGCTCATAACCATCCTAAATCTCGCACCAAAATGATGCATTATAGTTAATGCTTAGGTGATGTGGCGAGCATAACGTGCAAATTTAATCAATTTGCGCGGCTCGGATTGGTAATCACCGACACCTTTTGCATATAAAACCTTTGAGGTTGTGACGATGCAAGAGTCTTGCCTGTATTGTCAGATACTGAAATAAAAAACGTGTGCTCGCCGCGGTATATGTCGTCAACTAGAAACGTGCTGAAAGATTGAGATATGACTTTGTTGTTATCTAGGTGTAAATGATATTCAGCAGCGTCTAGAGCGGGCTCTAACTCTGCAGTAATGGTAACTTGCCCATTATTGTCTCTGAGTGTTACTTCTGGAGCTGGAGATAATATTCGTATTTGATAATCAGTTTTTTCATTAGGAGAAAGTGCCTTTACTTTTTTTGTTTTGGGCACGGCTAAGCTGGGTACAGTAGAGCCTTTGACGGAAGATAAATCTATAGATTCAGCGTTAGGGCCGGGTTGATCAGAATAAACTACGGTGCCATCGTCTTGGACTGTTTTGTAAACAGTTTGAGCGTTTATTGATAGAGATATTCCTAATGAACATAATACAGCTGCAGGTATCATTAATAGCTTAACTTGCGATTTACTTATCTGTGTCATTTCTTATTACTCTAAAACAAAAAGATTAAGTTTGATGCCAAAAGCCATAGTTTTAACCTTTTTTTTCTTTCATGTAAAAAAAAGCCCAACATAATGTCGGGCTTTTAATCAATAAGATAATCTTAGCAGCTATAGTACATGTCGAACTCAACTGGGTGAGTGGTCATGTTAAGCGTTTCAACTTCTTCTTCTTTAAGCGCGATATAAGCATCGATCATATCATCGGTCATAACACCACCGGCTGTAAGGAAGTCACGGTCGTTGTTAAGTGCTTCAAGCGCTTGCTCAAAAGAACTTGCAACAGTTGGGATTTCAGCCGCTTCTTCTGGAGGAAGGTCATATAGATCTTTGTCCATAGACTCACCAGGGTGGATCTTGTTTTTGATCCCGTCAAGGCCAGCCATAAGCATTGCTGTAAATGCTAGGTATGGGTTAGCTGTAGGGTCAGGGAAGCGTACTTCAATACGACGAGCTCTATCACTAGTTACGTATGGAATACGGATAGAAGCAGAACGGTTACGTGCAGAGTATGCAAGCATTACAGGCGCTTCGAAACCAGGTACTAGACGCTTGTAGCTGTTAGTTGACGCGTTTGCAAATGCGTTAATTGCACGAGCATGCTTAATGATACCGCCGATGTAGAAAAGAGCTTCTTCAGAAAGACCTGCGTATTTGTCACCAGCAAAGATGTTTTTGCCATCTTTAGAAATAGATTGGTGAACGTGCATACCAGAACCGTTATCACCTACAAGTGGCTTAGGCATAAAGGTTGCTGTTTGACCGTATGCATGTGCAACGTTGTGAACAACATACTTATAAATCTGAATTTCATCTGCTTTATTTACAAGCGAGTTGAAAAGGCATGCAATTTCGTTTTGACCAGCAGTAGCAACTTCGTGGTGATGCGCTTCAACAGTCAAACCCATTTCTTCCATAACCATACACATTGCTGCGCGAGTGTCGTGAGCTGAATCTACTGGTGGTACTGGGAAGTAACCGCCTTTAACACCAGGACGATGTCCCATGTTGCCTTCTTCATACTCTGAACCAGAATTCCATTTAGCTTCAGTTGAATCTATTTTGTAGAAAGAACCTGCCATGTCTGTATGGAAGCGTACGTCGTCAAACAAGAAAAACTCTGGCTCGGGACCAACTAGGCATGTGTCACCGATACCTGTAGATTTAAGGTACTCTTCAGCGCGACGAGCAACAGAACGCGGATCGCGCTCGTAACCTTGCATAGTTGTAGGCTCTAAAATATCACAACGGATATTAACTTGAGTTTCTTCTGCAAATGGGTCAACAACGCAAGTCTCTGGGTCTGGCATTAAAATCATGTCTGATTCGTTAATACCTTTCCAACCAGCAATTGAAGAGCCATCAAACATTTTGCCTTCTTCAAAGAAGTCGTCGCTCACTTGGTGTGCAGGAATTGAAACGTGTTGTTCTTTACCTTTGGTATCAGTGAAGCGTAAGTCTACAAATTTTGCTTCGCTTTCTTTGATAAGCTCTAATGCCTTGTCGATTGACATGGTGTCCTCCTAGTTTTGATTTTTCAAAGTGCTATCGGATATAGCACCTTGGTGCGTTCATCAATAATAAAAAATTGATGGGCGTCCCAGATTAAATTACTGAGTAATGCTTAATCTTGTACTATGAATCAATTTTTAAAGCAATATTCAAGCCATGACGTCAACTACTGTTTTAGCTATGAATAGAGCAAATGTAAATTAATGTTGCCCAATATAAGTGCACCAAAATGGAGTTAGCGTGTTTATTTTGGTGCAAGCTAGTTGGTGGAGCTAAAGTTCTACTAGCCAATTGAGC
>CAYUZL010000487.1:0-2711 GCA_964449725.1 uncultured Alteromonas sp.
GAGGTGTAATTGACACTCTTTCTCGGGTGCGTTTGTCGTATCGCGCTAACCCGCCGTACTGAAATTGAGCTTAGATGATGTTAGGGTCGTTCGGGTCGATTTTTGGCTTATAACCATCACCACCGATGACAATATTCCAGTCGGCATTTGTAATCCCATGAACCACAGTGGTACGAGACGGAGCACATAAAGAGCTGTTATCTTGGGTGCCGCCACATACATTGTAAAATGGTTTTGCATTGTCAGGTTGTGCACGATAGAACTGACCTAAAGGTAAGTTTTGCGCATGTCGCCATTTCGCACCTCGGTCCCAACTTTCATAAACACCGCCATCACCGCCGATGCGAATATGTTGGGTATTGTTTGGGTCTATCCATAACGCGTGATCATCAACATGACGAAACTCATTTGAAAGTGGCGAAAACGATTTCCCGCCATCTTCCGACACCTTAGTAAAGGTATCGAGTGAATAAAGCCTGTCGGGATTTTTAGGGTCGACCACTAATTCATTATAGTACTGTGGACTACTGGTCATGTGCCCAGAACGTTTCTTCCATGTTTGACCAAAATCTTGTGATCGATACACACCTTTATCTTTGTCATTCGACTCAATAATGGCATACAAGGTATCAGGAGCAGACGGTGCCATTGTAATACCAATGCGCCCCATGTTGTCTGAAGGTAAACCCGATGCGATTCGCGACCATGTTTTACCCCCATCCGTGGTTTTGTGAATACCGCTGCCCGGGCCACCGTTAATCAAGGTCCAAACATGGCGTCTACGCTGATAGCTAGAGGCAACTATTTCGTTGGGATTGTTTGGATTAACAACAAATTCATTAATCCCTGTGTAAGTATCTATTTCTAGTATACGCGTCCAATTTTGACCGCCATCAGTGGTTTCATATAAGCCTCTGTCGCCGCCATTGCTCCATAATGGCCCTTGAGACGCGACCAGCACATGATCAATGTTACTGGGGTCTATCCAAATTTGGGAAATATGGCGAGAGTTTTTCAACCCCATATTCTTCCAGCTTTTGCCGCCATCTAATGATTTATAAACACCATCACCATAAGCCACCGAGCGCTGAGCGTTGTTTTCTCCTGAACCAACCCAAAGTACATCTGAATTTGTTGGCGCCATTTCAATTACACCAATGGAATAGGAACCTTCCTTCTCAAACAAAGGTGTCCATGTGGTCATATTGTTCGATGTTTTCCAAAGGTTACCCGATGCGGTAGCAACATAAAATTCACTGGGATTGGATGGGTTCACTGCAAAATCGGAAACTCTTCCCGAAATCATTGCAGGCCCTATATTTCGTAGTTTTATGTTGGCAAGAGGGTTAGCTTCTGCGTCTTTAGCAAACGACACACTGGGAGAAACAGACAAAGCAAATGCCAAGCTTCCCCATGCTAAATATTTCGACATAGACATGATCTTGTTTCCTTTGGAAGTCATGACGTCCCTTTAAAATAGTTGGTAATTAAACGAGTTACCACGCTAACATTTTAAAGGCTGTTTTACATGTTGCCCGCAGATAAGATTGAGCGTCTTACCGCAAATTAAATTTTAGGTTCGCAACTATGACAAATACACGCCAGCTCCAAATGAGGGCTAACCATTGAGTAACCCGATTCAGACACGCGCTGAGTGAGCGAAAGCAGTAATTCTTTTGGCATCGCTACTTCTTCTACTTGCCCACACTTAGTACAAATCATAAATTGGGACAGGCCGTGATCATGGCAACACTGAATATGACTACATGAAATAAACTTATTGTTAAAATTCAGTTTGTGAACAAGTTGTTCTTCTTGCAGAAAGTCGAGAATTCGGTAAACCGACATTGCCCGAATTTCTTCTTTATAGTGCACTAGGTAATGATCAACTATCTCGTAAGCAGATAAAGGTCTATCTGATGCGACTAACACTTCCAGTACTTTTTGTCGTTTTTCGGTAAAGCGAACACCCGCTGACGAACAAATGCGTTTGGCAGTTTGTACTGTACTTGATAGTTGTTCAGGTGACATATTCTTCTCCACTTACACGCCGATTACATAGGGTCTAAAGTTAACAGCACACGCCATTGACCCTCTTCAACACTACATGAACGATGAATAGCCGCTTCGTGTCCTTCTTCAAATGCACTTCCTTTCAGAAGTGCAACGTCAAAGGTTTTTAGCTGTGTTTTATGACCGATAAATTCACCTTTGTTGCGGCGAATATCGTCGATATTGGCACTTTCATTGGGAATAAGCTCGGTACCCTCGCCTAAATAGGTTGTCACCATTCGAACGGGAATATTGTCCACATGAAAACGTGGGCACATAGCGGTTTTAGTTGCAGTTAATCTTAAGCCGACTTCATTACAGTCGAATAAACAGGTCAGCATTTCCGCTAACTGGTATATGTCATTAATGGCTTGTTCTTTGCCTAGGCCTATTGGCAACAAAGTGTCGAGATTATGCTTTAACGATTCAATATCAAAAACATGTCTTAGCTCTAATCGTGAAGTGGCCGCAGCATGGTTAAAGTAAGCTTCTACCACATTATTTTTTGGTCTTTGCCAACAACACAAACTGGTGGTTTGGGCAAAAATGTCTGCCATTACCAAAGGCGACTTAGCATAGTGAAAAGACGTCGTTAATGAAGAGATGTTCGGTTGCATATAAATCTTTGCTGTCTATTTTACACGTGGTTATATTATAAC
>CAYUZL010000488.1:0-4710 GCA_964449725.1 uncultured Alteromonas sp.
CATATACGCGTTGTAAAAATCCGCGACCATTTTTTCTTCAGCATTTAAGCTTGTTGCAGACGATAAACTATCAATGATTTCTTTTACGCGGTCTTCACTTCGTTCTCTTAATGCTGCAAATGCGCCGTATCCCGTTTTGTCTGCGGGTATTTCATAATTTTTGTACCAGTTACCACTTGCATATAAGAAAAAGTCATCGCCGGGCTTTACGCTTGTATCTCGAGCGGTTAAATCTACACCAAAACTACCTAATTCTGGTGCTACTTTAGTTGTGGCTACAGCTGCTGGAGTTTGCTTGGCTGATACATCTGCCTCTGTGCTCTCCTTCTCTGAACATGCGCTTAGGGCTAAAACAGCCATGGCAATGGATAATGCTAAATATTGTTTATTCATTTTTATTCACTAATGTCGTTAGATTTATTGGAGTAATTGTATGTTTTGAATATTGGTTATTGATTTATTGCGTACAAATAATAACTAGTGCGTAAGGATATTCTATTTCATATATTGTGTGGATTAACTTAAGGCTAATTCATCGCAGGTACTCAGGTATTCGTCGTTAAAGTATTAAGAAAGTTTGCTCGCTTTTGCTGTGAACTCATAACCAGGCTTTAGATCCTCTCTTTAAAAACGCAAACCCATAATTTGTGCCTTTAAACATTCTTGCTATCGCAGTATTGGCGATTTTACACTCGTTTTTAGGTTTATTTTAAAGAAAGGTTTTGAAGGGCAGAAGCTGATGCTCTACCCTCCGCTTTTTTATTGAGTAACCTGATTTTCAGGAAGTTCTACTGCCTTGTCAAAAATTTCATTGGCCGTGCCAAAGAGTGTGTAGTTTTCAGATCTGAAAGCCTCATAGACATCATCAACTCGGCTAGGGCTGAATAGCCCATTACTGTAACTAAGTAGTCTGAGTCTTACCCAGTTTCTTTTCCTCCAATCAACGTGAATTTCTACACTTGTTCTACGATCTTCGATATAAACCATGTTGTGGTTATTTCGGTTATAGCCCACAGTTCCATATTGATTAACATTACTATTCTCAGGGTAATATATCCCAAGAGCATCATCGGCATCCCAATCTGGACTTGCCCCCAGTATTACTATGTTATCGTCAGGCGTAATGTTTTCAGTTCCGGAATCAAGTAGTTCAAACACTACAATGCTTTCCTCAGTCAAGCCCACATCACTTATTGGCACGGTTAATTGATGACTCTTTTTTATGCCATCCTCTTTCCACAGTACCCAAGAATAGCCAAAATCATAGTTCGCGCGAACTTCTCTCATAATTCTCATATTGCCAAGGTCGGTATCCCTTGTTTTTAAGCTCTCTCTATCTTCTGCTTTGGATATTTTTGAAGGCGTTCTTCCTGAGCTAATCGATTCAGACTCACGGGATAACTGCAAGATGTGGCTCGGTGGGCGTATATATTTCCATTCACCATAAGACAACATAACGGGCGTTTTATCAGTTGACACATCCTGAAAATATCCGTTGAAATCAAGCTCTGACAACCCTTCCTCTGAAGCGGAAATTGCCACTTCGTTAAAAAAGTCTTCTTCTTCTTCTTTGTTAACTATGCCAGAGTACGAAATAAAGTCGCCATTATCATCGAACTCGTAAAGCGAATTTTCGGCGTATTCTGTGGTTGGGTCATTATAGACGGGAAATTGTTCGATTTTAATGACGTTTGTATCAGTACTATTACTAGCTTCGCCTCCATTCAAAGACGTTAACGTCTTTACCGTTACAGAATGCCCAGTATTAATATTGATACCTGCTTGCACGGGATTGAATCGGCCACCATGCATCCGTCCTCGAACACTTTGGTTTGAACCCGCGCCAAATTGTGGTTTTGGATCGAGATACTCGCCAAGGTTCGTGCTTTCTTCGACAGGTAGACCGTCTGATTTATTGTAAACTTGGGTTATGTAACCCCCTCCATCGGCATTGACGCCAATTGGGATACCATCTGTACCTATACCTAGATGGATGAAGTGAGTTGCTTGAGCAGCACTACCAGCATTAGTATTCTCTTGTAAAAGGTTAACGTGGGACGGCCTTGAATACACAAATAAGTGATCAATATCAGCTGTTAAAACATCTCCGTTTTGCTGCTGTGCTGCCAATGCAGTGACCTCAATAAGCTTATCGGTAGAGCTAGGCAGTTCAAATTTAGTGAATTGTTGCTCGTCACGATCAACGAAAACCCTTTCTAGTTTTCCATCTCTCACATCAAAGGAAAAGGTTTCAAAATTTGTTGTTAAGACAACATCAGTGACCTTTTGCAAAGTGTTATTTTCCCCTTTCACATAAGTGCCGTCACCATTAAAAATTACTTCGAGTGATATAGCTCCAGTTCTAATACTTGCAGTGACAGATGACGTTGCCAATAGATTTGATACTCGCAGGTTTATAGCTAAGGCGAAATTTGTCTCATTGGGACTAAAGTAACCGAAATCGTTATATTGAGATGTTACTGGTGTTGCATCATTACTAATCAGGCTAAGGTATGAATCCAGTCCGTTATCTTGATCAACGAGAATTGCGTTTCCGTTAGTGTTCCAACCAAATAAACCATCATTTTCTACTTTATCATCACTGTAGTTTACGAAACTGAAACCGTATGAAGGGTACTCTGCTGATTGTGCATGAGCAAAATTGGTGGCTATTACTAAATATGTAACAGTATGGTAAAAAATCGTAGGGATCAGTTTAAACCATACTTTACTACACTTAATCATTTAGACTTTCCTCTTAAATAATAATTGATATGAAATACAAATAGGAGCTGATGAACTTTTATGTTGGCAACCAATTGATTGCTCACGCTGGTGCTAACATACTCTTATTTTGTTCTGTAAGCGATACAAGATTTACAGCTTTTTATTTCTTTAAGGGAAGGGGGTAGGATAGAAAAAACCGTAAGGAACTAAAATAAATAGTAGATATTTTTTTAGTTATATTCACGGCTTTTTCAGAGCGAACAACTTTAATAGAATTGCGCTTTAAAACACATGCCTACATGGTTACGTATTCTTCGCCACTTGTTGGATGAATTGCTACGCAGGCATCAAAATCTGCTTTGGTTGCCCCCATTTTTATTGCGACAGCGAAGCCCTGTAAAATTTCGTCCATGGTATAACCAATACCGTGAATACCCACTACTTGTTCATTTTCACCGGCACAGATTAATTTCATCGTTGTGGCTTGGCGATGGCTGGTCAATGCAGTGTACATAGCGGTAAAAGTGGAGTTATAGACTTTTATATTTTCTTCACCGTATTGTTGTATTGCTTCTGGCTCACTTAAACCCATAGTACCGATAGGTGGGTGGCTGAAGACAACCGTAGGGATAAGGCTATAATCCATATGCGCATTGGTCTGCCCGTTAAACAATCTTTCAGATAATAAACGCCCTGCTTTAATCGCCACTGGAGTGAGTTCTGCTTGGCCGATAATATCGCCTACAGCATACACATTTTCTGCGCTGGTATTTTGAAATTTATCTACCGTGACATAACCTTTTTCACTTAATTCAACGCCTGCAGCAGCAAGATTTAGTTGTTCGACGTTAGGTTTACGGCCAATAGCCCAGATAAGGCAATCAGCTTCAATACTTTCGCCATTAACTAAGTTGATAGTTAAGCTTCCGTCGCTTTGTTTCACGACGTCTTTTACGCTGGCTTGGGTATGCAGTGTAGGACCTTCCGCTTTTATTATTTCGGTTAGCGTGTCAGATAGCATAGGATCAAAACCGCGAAGAGGCTTTTCTTTACGCACTAACAAATGGGTTTCACTTCCTAGTGCGTGCATAACGCCTGCAAGTTCTACAGCAATATAGCCAGCTCCGACAACAACGACTCGTTTAGGTTGCTCCTCTAGCTCAAAGAAACCATCGGATGTAATACCGTACTCAGCACCTGGAACGTTATCGATGACTGGGTAGCCACCTGTCGCAATCAAAATATGATCGGCGGTATAGGTATTTCCTTCGACTTCAATGGTGTTTTTGTCAACGAATTTTGCAAAGCCGTTAATCGTGGTGATGGCATTATTAGCTAATACGCGATCGTAGGAACCATGGATACGGGTAATATACGCATCACGGTTCTTTTTCATTGTTTCCCAGCTGTAGCCATTTAAGGTCACATCAAAACCATAATCGGCGCTGTAAAGGTTAATTGCTTCTGCGACTTGTGCGCCATACCACATAGCTTTTTTGGGAACGCAGCCTACATTAACACAGGTTCCGCCCATGGCTTTGCCTTCTACAATTGCGACTTTTTTACCGTGTTTAGCGGCGCGGTTAGCTGATGCGATACCGCCACTACCACCACCGATACATATATAATCAAAATGCGACATTTCGTTTTCCATTAATTATTGGGCTATAACCCATGACCTACTACATTCCGTTTAACTTTCAATTGGTTTGAAAAAACCCAAGCAACGGATGACAAACTATCTATTTATGGCTATTGAAAAAAACAGGACTAACCCAATCTCAATAACTACTACGATTTTTAGTATAAAGGACCACGACCAATGAGTTTGCCTCAATTTTCCGCGATACAAACAGAATCTATTGTCGATACTATTTCAGATGCTATATCCCATTGCAAACAGGTTGTTGAAGATGTTGTTTCTCAATCAGAGTTTACTTACAAGAGTATAGTCGCTCCTTTGGAACACGCAGACGATGAATT
>CAYUZL010000489.1:0-4803 GCA_964449725.1 uncultured Alteromonas sp.
ATCCAGCACAGCTTTTGCTTTTTCTGGCGATGTAATATCACCGTTAGCAACAATAGGAATAGAAACCGCGGCTTTAATTGCCTTTATCGTGTTGTACTCGGCATCGCCTTTGTACATACAGGCTTTGGTTCTACCATGCACTGCCAACGCACTAATTCCGCTATTTTCCGCGATGCGGGCAATGTCTACACCGTTTCGATTTTCAGGGTTCCAACCCGTTCTAATCTTTAGTGTTACAGGTACATCAACTGCATTTACCACTGCGTGAAGAATACTCTCTACACGGTCTGGAAACTGCAACAATGCTGAGCCTGCGAGCTTTTTGTTCACTTTTTTTGCGGGGCACCCCATATTAATATCAATAATTTGGGCACCATTTTCGACGTTCATTCTTGCAGCACTTGCCATAAGTTCAGGCTCTGAACCCGCTATCTGCACAGAACGAATTCCCGTCTCACCAGTGTGATCCATACGTTGTTTAGATTTAGTTGTATTCCATACTCGAGGATTACTCGACAGCATTTCGGAAACCACTAAGCCCGCCCCCATACGCACGCACATTTGGCGAAAAGGTCTATCGGTTACGCCAGCCATAGGCGCGAGAATCACATTGTTCTTTAATGAATACTCGCCAATTTTCATTACCACAGCCTTAATCGAACAAAAAACAACCACCCCTTAAGGACGGGCGCTAAGTTTACGCATTTTTTCACGCCTTGAAAAGGCTAAAAATCACACAATTTTTTCGCTTTGAGTATTGACATTTACGTTGCTTTGCGATGTCCAGAAACACGAGCCCATTCACCGTCTATTTTACTGGCTTCTAATTCGAAATCTTTGCCATAGGCTTTCTCTATATTAGGTACTTGTTCAGCCAGTATTCCAGATAGCACTAATTTACCGCCCGGCTTACAAAAAGCGGTAATGGTTTCACCTAAGGAAATAAGCGGACCCGACAAAATATTGGCAAACACAAAGTCAGCCTGCAAGCTTGGTTGATTCTCTGGTAAAAACACCTCAAGTGCGCTGTCAACGTCATTACGTCTCGCATTTTCCATGCTGGCTTGCAGCGCTTGAGGGTCGATATCTATGCCAATGCCTTTTTCAGCACCCAGTTTAAGAGCAGCCACACCGAGAATTCCCGAACCACAGCCGAAATCAACAAAGGTCTTGTTTTGTATGGCTTGGCTGTCTAACCACTGCAAACACAAAGACGTTGTAGGGTGAGTTCCCGTACCAAAGGCCAAACCAGGGTCTAGCATTACATTCACAGCACTAGGGTTAGGTACGTCACGCCAACTTGGACAGACCCAAAGACGTTCTCCGAACTGCATCGGATGAAAGTTATCCATCCACTCTCGCTCCCAATCCTTATCTTCTAGTGGATCGGCTTTCCAAGGGATGTCTGCGCTTAACTTATTACTTTGAACTAACTCGTTAATCAAGGATTCAATATTCGTTTGCGCATCAAACAACCCAACCACGCGAGTATCAGGCCACAACATGACTTCCCCGGGCTTAGGCTCGTACATCGGCGTATCTTTTGCGTCTAGAAAAGTCACCGCTAATGCACCAGCATCTGATAACACATCACCAAGAGGCTCTGCATTTTGAGCATTTGTATCTATCTTAAGTTGAATCCAAGGCATAGTTAAACCCAGCGCCGTTACAACGCCAGCAACACAATAATAAGGCTGAATGTGGGTATTATATTACAGGTTTAGGGTTTCGCGTAAGGAAACCGCTTTTCTTGTTGCTGACTGACATACGTATCTAGGCCATTTATGGCCACAATGCCTTGGGACGATAGCGATACAAACCCATCTGACTGAATAGCATTGGCTGCGACATGAGCCTGAATAATCTCGCCAATGATTAAAACTGTGCCATTGTGCTTTATAGGTACAATTTCTACCAACGCCATACCTAATTTAATTACACTTTGCAGTACAAAAGGGGCAATAAAATCACTTAAATATTCGCTGTCTAGTCCCACTTTATCGAATTCATTTTCTTCTGCCTGGTAGCTAGCTGAACTTTGATGAGCTTGTTCAACAAAATCAACACCAATATGGTTTAAGGTGTAAACCTTAGTCGCTTTAATATTTTCTAACGTATCTCGCCGCACTGTATGTGGACGCATAACCATACCCATTAAAGGAGGATTAGCTCCCAAGTGCACAACGGAACTCACCACAGCTAGGTTTTCGATCCCTTGTAGATCAATCGACCCCACTAAGTTTGCGCTTTTAAAACCAGACAAACTATTAACAAAATGGGCGCGATACCGCGTTTCCATAGTGTCGATATCACTGCGAAAAAAAGTTTTAATCATCGTTCCGTTTCGCCTCAATTTGTATACCGAACTCATTGTTATGAATGATTACATCGATAGGCTGACAACATATTTGACAGTCTACTATTTGGGTTTGCTCTATGTCGTTTTGAAAGTCAATTTCTATATCGTTGTACGTCATACAATAAGGACACTCAAATTTAGAGGCTTCGGTAAGGCTCATTGGCGAACTCTAATAACTAATGAATAAAAAGGTGTACGTATACGCTGCCATTTTGGATTATTCATTTAAGTGATTTGGATCATTTGCTCAGTTGTGAATTGTATGAAATGATAGCTGTATACATATACAGCATTTTGTTTTCGCAATTTATTATGAAAAAAACGCTTCCTGCTTTTTATTATCTAGCCCACTTCAATGAATTTTTACAGTTCTTTGAAGGTACTCATAAGCACTTGCTTTCAACAGAAGCGAAACAATTTATTACGCAATTCAAACAAACAGATAAATCACTGCAAGCTTTAATTGTGCGTATAGCAAACAGAAAACACCCTGTTGTGGCTTTAAAAACTCTTTATTACGAGGAAATAGGCGAGCCAGCTCCTTTAATTGAGCAACTCATATCAATAGGGTGGGTTTCTCCACTCTCTCAGGCTACTCCTGAATTGTTAGCCGAAGCCCTACCAAAATCAGAATTACTGGCGTTATTAAAACACCAAGGCGCAACACTTCCTAAAAGCTCGATAAAAAAAGCCGCGCTTCAACGTTATTTTTGCGAACACGCAAACATAACGGAAATTAATGAGCTCATTGATATGCCTTTTATTGTTCGCCAATTTGACACCCCTTTACAGTTTTTATTGTTTTTATATTTTGGTCATATGAAGGGAACTCTTAGTCAATTTTCAATGCGAGATTTGGGGGTGATAAAAACCCGTTCAGATGCAGTTACAGGAGAGCCTAAATTCGACAGTGAAGATGATGCAAAAAATGCGTTTTATTTTGCAAGAAATACTGTATTTATTAATATGAAGAGAAAATTTGCACTTACTAACTTAAACACTCTTCCTGAAGTCACTTCTGCCTATGGAATTAACGCAAAAAACACCTGGCTTTACGAGGCAGGAAAAAGCGCATTAGACGCTCAAAAAGAGCGGGGATTGAGGGAGCAGGAATTGAAAGAGTGGGGGTTGAATGCATTAGCTCTGTCTGAAAACGATAACGCCCAAGAGCTTTGGATCCGCGAACAATATAAAGATGGAAACAAAGAGCTCGTTGAAAAACGGTTAAATGATATTATTGAATCAGGCTCTTCAGAAACCTTACTCGTTTTCGCTGAAGACTTTTACGCCCGTAAATATCAGAAAAAACGCACCAGTACATTAACTGATATGCTGCGAAACGCAACCCGATGCGTGCCTATTGATAGCCGATACAACACCCAAGTAGAACAAGGCGTAGTTGCCTATTACTCAAGAAAAAACATCTTCGCGATTCGTACAGAAAACCAATTGTGGCGTAGCCTTTTTGGTCTGTGCTTTTGGTCGGTTTTGTATGAACAAGACAAGGCTAACTTAGGCAACGAATTCGAGCGTGCTCCGCCAGCTTTAAAACAAGGAGTCTTTTACAAAACCCACAAGGAAACGATAGATAGACATTTAAAATCCTTTAAAAACAACGATGAATTGTTTTCTTTTTTGCTAAAAAATGCCACAAAACACTATGGTAAAAGCAACTCCATATTCAAATGGCGAAGTCATCTTGTCGATCATTTAAAACCATTATTACAGCATGCTTCACTATCAAGTATTCTCGCCCAACTTAAAGCTATGAGCCAAGACTACAACGCTTTATGTGACGGCTATCCCGATATTATGGTGATAGACGATAACCAACTGCGTTTTGAAGAAATTAAAGCGCCAGGAGACTCATTACGTCGCAATCAATTAATTACTATTCAAAAATTACAAAAGCTAGGGTTTGACGTTCAAATAACTCAAGTAGAGTGGTTGCGAGATCCCAATCAGCTAATCAGCTATATTGTGTGTTTGATATTGAAACCACTGGAGGAAAAGCAGAGCACCACCGAATAACAGAAATTGGTATAGTAAAAATGCAAGGCAACCGCGTTATAGACACTTGGCAAACCTTGGTGAACCCGCAGCTACACATTCCCAGTGCTATTACTCGTTTAACAGGAATTACTAATGCTATGGTTGCGGATGCGCCCCTATTTAGTGACATTGCCGACGCATTGGACCAATACACTGAAAACTCGCTTTTTGTTGCCCACAACGTGAACTTTGATCTCGGTTTTATTAAACACGAATTTTCTCGCCTGCATCGGTATTACCGGCGACCAAAACTCTGCACAGTTCAGCAATGTAGACAAATATTTCCGGGGTTAGCCAGTTATTCCTTAGCTAATTTAACCGCCCATTTCGATATTTCTATGGAAAGCCATCATCGCGCATTATCCGACGCAAAAGCCGCAGCGGCCTTACTT
>CAYUZL010000490.1:0-5017 GCA_964449725.1 uncultured Alteromonas sp.
CTCTATGAACAAAGAGATGAGTGGACCGTTGTCGACATTCGAGATCCTCAAGCGTTTTCATTGTCCCGAGTTGATAACTCTATTGCTTTAAACAATGAAAACTTGAGTGATTTTTTAGCCCAAACAGAGGTGAGTCAGAAGGTGGCCGTAATGTGTTATCACGGTCACTCTAGTCAACAAGCTGCGGAATACTTAGCGTCGCAGGGGCTGAAAAACGTTGCCAGTGTCGATGGTGGTTTCGAATTTTGGCGGTTACATTTTCCAGTTGATGGTGAATAAACTACGAAGAGTTATCATTAACCCTGCTGTAAATACTTAGTAAAAATTACATCTTTGACTATTTCTGAGCCTGTTTCTTGTGTCATTAGTTCTTGCAGCTTGGTTTTTATGCTTAAACGAATGTCTTCACGGCCAGTCAACGATTTAACTTTATCTTCAGGCTGGTTGCCAAAAATTTCAATTGCCGTGGCTCTTAATAAGGGTAAGTGATGCTCAGCAATTTCAAGTTGATCTAGGTCATGTATCATAAGTTCGATACTTACTCTCACATAGCCAAGTTTCTTAGCAGTACTGCCTGTATAGTTGGTAACGATTTCAGGCTCTAGACTTAAGTAACCTATTTCAGCTTGAGCATTGGCAACCTTGGTATTCATAACCAAAATTAAAACTAAACTAGCTATAGCGGCAAATTTCATGATTCTGTAGACTTTGTAAATATCAATTATGTACTTCAATGATATACTAGGATTTCAATTTCTGCACAGTAACACTCAGAAAATAAATGGTGTGGTCATACATGCAACACTTTCCTACTGGACTCGATGTCACTTGGCGTCCGTATAGCACAAGCACAGATTTAAATACTCAGTTAGCTGAATGGCTAGTTGATACGGGTTCTCTAACCGAGCGTATCGAATCGCACTGTACACATTTTAGTGTCAGGTTATTGGGGCAAGGAGAGAAACCTATTCATAGATGTGAAAGTGAGCGTTTACTTTTTGCTGAATCTGAGTATAACGTTCGCGAAGTTGTCTTATTGGCAGATGAAGTACCTTGGGTGTTCGCACGATCTATCATTCCTTCGAAATTGGCTAATGGTGAATGGCACACTATGGGAAGTGCACCTTTAGGTAAACAGTTGTTTAACGACAAACGATTTATCCGGAGTGATTTTGACCTTGCATCTGTAAAAGCAAAGCACTTTTCAGAACTGATTTCGCTATCTGATGACGATCAAGTATTACATGGCAGGCGTAGCTCGTTTCGACGAGGCGATTTTGATGTTTTAGTGGCAGAAGTGTTTCTACCTGAATCACCCGCCTATAAATAAGAGAAGACAATGGCAAGTACCCAAAAACGACTAGCACTAATGCAGTTAATGAGGCTCGACAGGCCCATAGGCATTTATTTATTGATGTGGCCTACCTTGTGGTCATTGTTTTTATCTTCTGAAGGAGCGCCGCCGTTTAACACTTTGCTTATTTTTCTTGCTGGCGTAGTTGTAATGCGTTCTGCTGGATGTGTTATCAATGACTACGCCGACAGACATGTAGATGGTCAGGTAGAGCGAACATCTCAACGTCCGCTAGCAACAGGCACGGTTTCTAGTCGCGAAGCACTTATACTGTTTGGGTGTTTGATAGTCGCAGCTTTAGTGTTAGTTCTTTTATTGAATTGGCAAACCATTGCCTTGTCTGTGGGAGCGTTAATACTCGCGGCTAGCTACCCTTTTATGAAGCGTTATACTCATTATCCCCAAGTTGTATTAGGTGCGGCATATGGCTGGGCCATACCTATGGCAGCGATGGCGATTACAGAAACGGTTCCTTTGTGGGCGTGGTTGTTGTTTTTGGCCAACGTATGCTGGACCATCGCTTATGACACCTATTACGCCATGGTCGACAGAGACGACGACTTGAAAGTAGGCATTAAATCAACAGCCATTGCATTTGGTCGTTATGATTTGCTTATCATTACACTCCTACAGCTTGTGATGTTGTGCTTACTTGGATGGGTATTTAGTATAAACAACTTAAATCACTATGCTTATTTAGGGCTAGTTGGCGCATTCATTGGCTTTGCTATCATCCTCTGGAAAGCCAGAGGACGAGACAAAACAGCACTATTTAATGGATTTTTAAATAATCACTATATTGGCGCCATTATTTGGCTAGGTATTGTCGTTGGTTTGCTCTGATAATAGTGCATCAAGACGTTTTTCAAGGGCGTCGACTTTCTCTCTCGTACGTATTAACACTTGGTTTTGTACATCAAACTCTTCTCGGGTGACCAAGTCGAGTTTACTTAGTTGAGCTTGTAGTATGTGTTTGATTTTTGATTCGGCTTCTCCGGCCATATTACGCACGCCAGGAGGCACAGCATTAGAAATTTGCTTGGCAATCTCTTCAAGTTTTTTTGGGTTAAGCATGTTTCACACCTATTAATTGTTGTGTATGGCATTACAATACGGCAATTTTAAAACCATGACCATTCGGATACCAGCATGAAGTTAAACCCAGCTCAACAATCTGCCGTAGAATACATCTCTGGCCCATGCTTGGTATTGGCCGGTGCAGGCAGTGGTAAAACTCGCGTTATTACCAATAAAATTGCCCACTTGGTTAGACAATGCGATATACCTGCAAGGCGTATTGTTGCGGTTACCTTTACCAATAAAGCTGCTCGGGAAATGAAAGAGCGAGTGGGCCAAACCTTGGGTAAAAAAGAAGCGCGAGGCTTGAAAGTGAGCACGTTTCACACCTTAGGCTTAGATATTATTAAAAAACACTTACCTGCATTAGGATTAAAAGCCGGTTTTTCACTGTTTGATGATAAAGATAGCTTAGCATTACTGAAAGATTTAACTGAGCACGACTTCGAAGGAGACAAAGACCAGTTGTCTCTATTATTATCGACTATCTCCAACTGGAAAAACGACTTAACTACTCCTGATACCTTGTTAAAACAGGTTTCTAGTGACGGAGAGAAAGCGTTTGCGGGTTATTATAAACAATATCAAAATCACCTAAAAGCCTATAACGCGCTCGATTTTGATGATCTCATTATGTTGCCCACGTTGTTGCTGAGGTCTAGCGCAGAAATACGTCAACTCTGGCAAACCCGTATTCAATACTTGCTGGTGGATGAATGCCAAGATACGAATACCAGTCAGTATGAACTTATTAAGTATTTAGTCGGGGAGCGAGCTCGCTTTACTGTGGTGGGTGACGATGATCAATCCGTTTATAGTTGGCGAGGTGCTCAGCCGAAAAACCTCAAGCTGTTGCAACAGGATTTTCCGCGGCTAAATGTAATTAAGCTAGAACAAAACTACCGTTCTTCAGGGCGCATACTGCATTGCGCCAATATTCTAATACAAAATAATCCACACCTCTTCGATAAAAGCCTGTTTAGTGAGCACCAATATGGCGAAACGCTAAAAGTTGTTATCGCAAAAAACGAAGACAATGAAGCTGAAAAAGTCATCGCAGAGTTAATTGCTCATAAGTTTATGAATCGCACCAATTACCGTGACTACGCTATTTTGTATCGAGGAAACCACCAAAGTCGTTTATTTGAAAAATTACTTACGAGTAACCGTATTCCTTATAAAATAAGTGGTGGAACTTCATTTTTTGGTCGCGCAGAGATAAAAGACATCATGGCGTATTTACGATTATTGGTGAATCAAGATGATGACAACGCGTTACTACGTGTAATAAACACGCCGTCGAGAGGTATAGGCCGAGCTACGTTGAAAAAATTGGGTAATTTTTCAAATGAATTGAGAGTCTCTCTGTTTGAAGCCGCGGCCCATGATGCCTTGTCATCTGTGCTGTCGGGGAAATCCTTGCATGCCGTACAGAGTTTTGTGCAGTGGATAGTCAACTTGTCAGACAATGTTGTGCGCGGTGATGCCAATGAAAGCGTCAGGGATCTCATTAAATCATCTAATTACGAATCTTGGTTGTATGAAACCAGTACGACTCCGAAAGCAGCTGAAATGGCGATGCGTAATATCAGCACGTTATTTGGTTGGTTGAAAGACATGCTAGAAGGTAGTGAGTTAGAGCCACCAATGACCCTACAAGAGGCAGTCAACCGCTTTATACTAAGAGATATGATGGAGCGGGGAGAAGATGACGAAGATGCTGATCAAGTCCAACTGATGACATTACACGCATCTAAAGGGCTAGAGTTTTCTTATGTTTATTTGGTTGGCATGGAAGAAGGGTTACTGCCCCACCAATCGAGCATTGATGAAGATAACGTGGACGAAGAGCGTCGCTTGGCATACGTGGGAATTACCAGAGCAATGAAAGAGCTCACTTTCAGTTTAACTAGAGAACGTCGCCAGTATGGTGAAGTTATTCAACCCGAGCCAAGCCGATTTTTGTATGAATTACCGGTGGATGATGTGGAATGGTTAGATAAGAAGAAAAAAGTCAGTGGTGAAGAGCGCCAAGCGAAAGGGCAAACGAGTATTGCCAATTTACGTGATATGCTAGGAAAATAAGCTTAGCTAGTCTTCGTTTGTTAATATTGCACAGCTGGATGTTTCAATCAGCTCTGCTGGACAAAGTAACTTGCCTTGGCCAAATTTACTGCCTATTTCTGTTAGTGCATCTAATTGTGATTGGGTAACAATACCGTCAGCAATAACGTCAAAATGCAAATGCTCCGAGATAAGCATAATCGATTGAATAAGCTTTAAATTACGCTGAGAACGAGGTAATGATTTAATAAAGCGGTGGTCAACTTTAATAAAGTCGAAGGGATACGAAAACAAATAACTTAATGAAGCTAAACCACTACCAAAATTGTCTAGTACTAAAGTTATGCCAGCTCGCTTTAACTTCTTTATCGCAGGTAAAATAAATTGAGAGCGATGATTCAAGTCATTTTCATCAAATTCAAAAACGAGTTGTTTAGGAGACAGTTCACTAGAGGCTATTTCTGCTAAAATTTGGCTCACAAAGGAATGCTGTAGCAAGTGTTTAATAGACATATTTACAGC
>CAYUZL010000491.1:0-2510 GCA_964449725.1 uncultured Alteromonas sp.
AATAGTTACTGAGCCCCAAAACACAATCGCATTGCGGTTACTCGGCCAGACCCTTGTGGAAAATAAAAAAGATTTAGCTAGAGCCAGTCGGGTATTGGATAAAAGCATCGAACTAGCAAAAAATCTGCATGACGATAAAGAATTGGCTCGACTGTATTTTTGGCAAGGGGTAAACCTCTTACAACAGGGGAATATTGGGAAAGCAAAACAGAAGCTCGATGCTGCTGAACAGCGAGCAAAAGAAATTCAAGACTGGCTTTACCTAGCCTATTCACAAGAAGTGAGAGGAAAAATATTTCAATACCAAAACGATTATAGTAATGCCAAGCTTGCTTACGAACAAGCCATGGTTTACCACCAAGTGTTACAGTGCCCTTTAGGATATTCCAATGGCTTAATTCATCTATCTGAACTCGCTTACGCTCAGAATGATATCGAGCTTGCAAATGATTATGCAAAGCAATCCCTAGCCGTTACTAAACAAAGAGAATTACGCTTAAAACAAACTCAAGTTGAACAATGGTTGCAACAACTAAAAGGTTTATAAAAGTAACCAAGGAAAGTTGACTGTTACAACAAAGATGAGGCAACGAAGTTTAGCGATCTAAATAAGCAAACTCTAACACGCTATAAATAGCCTACATGAACGGTCAAAATGCCCTAAACGCTCTACAAGTTAAGGTTTTGTCTGCCATATTTCAAACACAATCCAATATAAGCCAAAATTGCACCAAGCCCCAACCCAACTCCAACACCGACAACAGTTAAATCATATAGATAACCTACACTAGCACACAAGCCGGCTGCAACCCACATCGTTAAATGAATAACTCGATAGTGTTTTATTCCGTTAAACGTTATTTTAAGCATATTTACCAGCCTATTTCATCCATAAAAAACCCTCCAGCCCCTGTGCCAACCGCAAATCCTCCACCAAAAGCTGAGACGGCTGCAAAACCAGCACCTACCCACCCAACGGGTGTCGCAGCAACTGCAATACTTATTCCGATGAACGCAGCACCTGCACCAACAGCTCCCCAATCAATATTAGAGCTCCCTCCAGATATTAAATCAATTGACTCTTCGTTGAGTTCAACAATAGAATGACTATTCATATAAAACCTCCTTTTTATTAAAAAATACTTGAACTATTCAAGTGTCTCCATTTTCATCAACCTTAAAAGTTATGTCGACTGGCTTTTGTGCTAGTTTGTACTGTCACTTAACCTTTAAAAGCGCAGCGCGGCACTTAAACGAAAACGTCTTGGTGCACCGGGTTCAACCCAAACCTCAGCGAAAGAATTAGTAAAGAATTCCTCATCAAAAAGGTTATCCACGTCTAACCTTACCGTTAAATCTTCAAATAGTTCGATAGAAGCAAACGCTCGTACTGTTGTGTAGCTAGGCAAGAAGAAGTCCGTGCCCGTTTGGCCTAAACGTTCGTCTACATAAAGTACCCCTGTTCCTAACGTAATAGGCATGTCGGCATACGAGAATCCTTTGGTTAATTGAATATTTAATTGATTTTCTGGAACGTTAATCAGTGGGTCGCCAGATTCAATGGGCGCAACGAAGTTAGGATCCGCAGTGTCGTTGGTGCTTTCTGCGTCAATAAAGGCATAAGACACCCATAAGCTAATATCGCCTTTAAAGTTGGCGTTTAAATCGATTTCAAAACCTCGACTTTCAGCTTCTCCAGCTGGGGTTAAAAAGAACCCATCTGACGCCTCTTCACTGTCATCAAACACCAAAATATTACTTTGTTCAATGTTAAATAAAGACACGGTCAAATTACCGGTTACACCTTCAAATAAACTGGATAAATCAGATTTAAAGCCAATCTCTGCGGATTCAGATTGATTTGGGTCAAATGAGTTACCGGCAAAATCTGAGCCAGTAAGCTGCCTAAAGCCTTCACCGTAAGTTGCATAAACGCTCATTCCTTCATTTAGAATATAAACAGCACCTACTTGTGGAGAAAAACGCGAGTTCGACGCTGACGTGTTGGTGTTAGACAAACGGTTTTCGATATCTTGGTCGAAATTATCAAAACGTCCGCCTATACGAATTTGAAACTTATCCGTAATATTGATTTGATCTTGAACATAAACTCCCCACGCCTCTTGCACTTCAAGACGATCTAAATTGGGCGATAATTCAAATTGTTCAACAGCGCCATACACAGGGTCTAATATATCCAAAACCAAGTACTGACTCAAATCCAGTTCATCTAATGTGGTTCCTGATGGAATAAAAGGAGGGCGGTACCTCAATATTTCTTGGTCTATGTCGAACTTGTCGTAATCAGCACCAACCAGTAATCTATGCTCTATGTTTCCTGTTGCAAACTCACCTGCAATTTCAGCGCGAACAACGGTATATTCAGTTTCAAAATCTCTAAAACGTTGAAAACGTGACAATAGACGTTGTTCTGGATCAATAAACAAGGTTTGTCTACCGCCAAAGTTAGTTTCACTTGCTAAGCCTTCTAATGAAGTATCACGAATACC
>CAYUZL010000492.1:0-6164 GCA_964449725.1 uncultured Alteromonas sp.
CTAACCAACTGAGCTAAAGGGCCATTTCGGAAATGCGGTGCGAAGTATAAGCACTTTTTAAATTGTTGTCATCCTGAAAAAACACCAGAAGGTTTGTTCGATGGATTTTTAATCATATTGAGCATTTTTTTCGAATTTTGCAGGCTATTTTGCCCATACTAATGACTTAAAGTGTTTTCTACAAACTGACTCGTATCGGTCATTACCGCCAATTTCGATTTGATCGCCATGACAGATAGCTTGACCAGATTCATCGAGTCTTGTGACAAAGTTAGCTTTCCTTCCGCAATGACATACAGTTTTGAGTTCTACTAGCTTATCTGCCCAGGCCAATAAATAATGGCTTCCTTCGAAGGTATCGCCCAAAAAGTCGGTGCGCAATCCATATGCCAGTACTGGAATATGCAAATCGTCAACAATATCTATGAGCTGTTTAATTTGCTCTTTTGTAAGAAATTGAGCTTCATCAATGAACACACAATCAACAAACTTTTTATTGTGAGTAGCTGACAACTGTTGAAATAAATCGGTTGTTTTATGGAAAAGCATGGCGTCTGCTTCTAATCCAATTCTAGAAGCAACCTTCCCTGTACCATAACGATTGTCCAACGCAGCGGTAACTATTACCGCATGCATACCTCGTTCTTGATAATTGTATGCCGACTGCAATAACGACGTTGATTTTCCTGCATTCATTGCAGAGTAGTAAAAATAAAGCTGTGCCATTTAATATTTTTCTTGATGTTTTTCTAACCATTCAGATAATAAACTATTTGGCATGGGTTTGGAAAAGTAATAGCCTTGTAATAGATTTACACCCATAGATTTTAACTTATTCGCATCGGCTAAACTTTCTATACCTTCGGCTACAGTAACGCAATCAAACTCTCTAGCGATTAACAGCGTTGCTCTGATAATAGTGTCACTACCTTCTTCTAAGCCTTGTACGAAAGCACGGTCAATTTTGATATGGTCGAAACTAAGGGATTGAAGCTGGCTTAAAGAAGAAAATCCTGTCCCAAAATCATCTATAGATATTTGGACTTTGCGTAACTTTATTGCTTCGATTTGCGCGCGAATTTTCTTTTTATTATCAGCAAAAACAGATTCAGTTATTTCTAAATGTAGGCGACTAGGATCGATACCTGATGATTGTATTACGTTGTCTAATGTACTTACGAAGCCGTCGTCCATTAGCTGAATAACCGATACGTTAACCGATACGGTGTGGGTTTTTGAAGCCCACTGTTCAGCATCTATGCAGGCTCTGTGTAATACCCACATACCTATATCAATAATTAAGCCTGTTTTTTCTGCAAGAGGAATAAAGTTATCGGGGTACACAGGTTTGCCATTGAATGTCCAGCGGAGTAACGCTTCGAAACCCCACACACTTAAGTCATCTGCGTGAACTAGTGGCTGGTAAGCTAAGGTTAGCTCATTATTTACAATTGCATTTCTGAGTCCGTCTCTATAGGTGATATCTCGCTGTAATTTTGTGTATAGGGCTTCGCTGAACACCCCAGAGGAGCCGGGTTTGTTTTTCTTTTGATCATACATGGTCAAATCAGCAAGTTGAATGAGCTCTTGTGCATCAGTGGCATGATCTGGAAAAAGGGCGATGCCAATGGTTGCATTGAGGGAAACTTGGTTTGACATAACCTCCATGGGAAGCGCAATACTACTGCGAGTTGCATGTGCAACTGCTATAGCTGTATCGGTATTTGCGTAAGGCACAAGCATGACAAACTCATCGCCTCCCCATCGACCTAGGTTTTGGATATCACTATAACGAGTTAGGCGTTCTGCTATTTCTGCTAGTACACCATCCCCAATTTGGTGCCCAAGACTATCGTTGATTTGCTTAAATCCGTCTAAATCGATAAACAGTAATGCAAATCGGTTGTTCATTTGTTGCGATGCATGAATCTGTTTGTTTATTAATCTTAAAAAACCTTTTCGGTTCATTAAATTTGTCAATGGATCTCGGTTGGACAATCGATGAATGTCCGTAGTGCGCTTACTAACTTCCAATTCTAAAGATGCATTTGCGTGATCGAGCGCTTCATTTGAGCGATTTAGTTCATCGTTTATTTTCGATATTTCTTCTTTTTCTGCTTGTAGCTCTTCGACTAATTGAGAGTTGGAGTGTTTTAATCGCATGGTATTTACGAAGATATCGCTATTTTTATGGGCAATGAATAACATAACGAGCCAATACCAAAAGCCTAACGCACCGAGTATTGCAATTTCAGTATGTTCTCCCGTTAACGCAATCATAGATAAAGGAAAAATAACAATTGTTGAATAAATCATGCATAGCTTTTTGCTCGACGACAAAGATGAAATAGCCGCACTTGCCATTGCGCAGGAAATTATGATCGTGGCGGATATGCTGACTAAATCAAACTTATGGAATAGCAAATAGCAATACAAACACCAAGCTATGGATGTTGACAATAAGCCAAACGAAAATCGGATAAATGCAATTACAGGGTTATAATCATTATTCCGCAAGAATAAATACCAATAACCTAAATCTATAATTCTAAGGGTTAGAATGCCAATAACTGTTGCCCATAATCCAACTTTTTCACCGTTAGGAATTTCATGAGCGATTAGGAAAGTAAGTACGGTTGTGGCAAGGAAAACCATAACAATACCTATACTCGCGTACCGATATAGGAAATTGGTAACGTCTCTAAGGCGAATTATTGCCTCTTGATCGAAATACTTAATGAAGTTGACCAAAAATATAGATTTCCTTGAACCAAAAAAAGGGTAACGCTATTGGTTACCCTTAAAGATACAAAAAAAAAACAGTTTATGCAGCGTTTCTTTCATCTTCTTTTTTTGATGACCGTTTCGTTGGGTCAGTTTCTTGTGCACTTAGCAGTTCCATGTCAAATGAGAATTCATCAACGCGAATGGCAATTTTTCGCTTTTCGTTATATTCATTAAGTTGTTCAGCTTCACTGCTTGACACAACACCGCTATCCACTAATTTCGATAACGCGTTCTCAAATGATATATAAGGAATTACGGGGCCTTTTCGCAACGCTTTTTTAACCTTGCTTAGCAAAGGCAATACGGCATGCTTAGCTTTAAACGCTTGTTCATTAATATCATTGCCATCACCAGCTACTTTCTTAACAAGATGAGTGAGTTGATCTTTTACACTATTATCTTGCATTGCGGCAGTAGAAAGCGCGCGAACAAGGTCGTCACTGATACCAGACACGCTTCTTGTGTAGGTATTTGTTAACAAACGCATTAAGCCTTTAACAGCAAGGTTAGGGAAATTGGATATGAAATTAACTATGGCTTGTTCCGCTTGTTGTAGAGACCATTCCATTGCGTATTGAAAATAAGGCAAAGCTTGTTGTCTATCTTCAATGCGTTGTTCATAAAAGCGTATTGCAGCCATAGCACCATATAAGTAACTCATTACGTCACCTAAGCGAGCTGAGAGTAATTCCGCTTTCTTTAAATCCCCTCCTAATGTGGCAAGTGATAAATCAGCTAGAGGCGCTAACTTCGCAGACAGAGCGTTAACCCGTTTCTCGTAAGGCTGAACTTCAGGCAAGGTACTTTGCGCGTGACGTAAAGGAATCAAGTAGCTGTTTGTCACACTGCGAAGTCCATTTTTAACACTAAACTTTATCGTTTTTTTCAATACATTATTAAATTGCGCGTCAGCATCACTGTCTTCACTGTGAATTAAATCAACCATTTCTTTTAGATACGGATGACAGCGCATGGCGCCTTGTCCAAAAATCATCAAGTTACGAGTCAATATATTTGCACCCTCAACCGTAATTGCGATAGGAAGTGCTTGATAGCCACTGGCTAAGGTATTTTGCGGGCCTCGTTGTATTGCCTTGCCCGCTTGTACGTCCATGGCAGAATTGAGTACATCTCGGCCTAGTTCTGTCATATGGTATTTAGCGATAGCAGTAACTACGGATGGCTTTAAACCAATACCCAAACCTTCGGTGGTGAGTACTCTCATAGCTTCAAGTAGGAAGGTTTTTCCTGCGATATCCGCTAGCTTTTCTTGGATACCTTCAAATCTGCCTATTGGAAGACCAAATTGCTCACGAATAAATGCATATTCCGCAGTGCCTTTAAAGGCTGACTGCGCAGTTGCAACACCCATTGCAGGTAAAGATATACCTCTTCCTGCACCAAGACAGCTTACGAGCATTTGCCAGCCTCTACCGATATTTTTCTGGCCTCCAATTATGAAGTCCATAGGAATGAAAACATCTTTTCCTCGAGTTGTTCCATTGTAGAAACGAGCGCCCATAGGATCGTGACGATTACCTAGTTCCACACCCGGATGAGATTTTGGTAGTAAAGCGCAAGTAATACCGAGTTCTTTTTCGTCGCCCAATAGGCCATCAGGATCGAATACTTTAAATGCTAATCCTAATACCGTTGCTATGGGGGCTAAGGTGATGTAGCGCTTATCCCAGCTAACAGTTAACCCAACCACTTCTTTGCCATCATGCATGCCTTTGGTCACTATTGCTGCATCTGGGATGGCACCCGCATCTGAGCCAGCTTCAGGGCTTGTCAATGCGAAACAAGGAATATCTGTGCCATCAGCCAAACGAGGAAGCCAGTAATCTTGTTCTTTTTCCGTACCATAGTGCATTAGGAGCTCACCAGGGCCAAGAGAGTTAGGCACCATAACCGTCACTGCAAGAGCAGCACTTTTGGTTGCTATTGTGGCAACAACGGTAGAGTTGGCATAAGGACTAAATGCTAAGCCGCCAAATTTCTTTGGAATGATCATAGAAAAAAAGCGGTTTTTTCCAAGAAAATCTAGAATTTCTTGAGGTATGTGTTTTTGATTGGCCAGTTCAAATTCATTGATCATTTCCATTAATTGTTGGACTGGGCCATCAAGAAATGCTTGTTCCTCAGCGCTTAGCTTTGCACTTGGAACCGAGCGAAGAGCTTGCATATCAGGCTTTCCCTGATAAATCGAAGATTCTATCCATATATCACCGGCATCAAGTGCTTCTTGTTCCGTTACTGAAATAGGGGGTAATACTTTTTTAAGGTTAGTTCGTATGCTCATTTTACATGTCCGCTCATCTGACCAGTTAAGGTTAAGAATACCTCTTATACAGAAAAGTTCAATTTTTTTCTTCAATTTGGTTAAAAAATCTACTTAAAAGGTAGTCATGGAGAATAAAGTCGTCAATTTTTAAAGTGGCGTTGTGAGTTGAGTCAATATCTGAATTAGGCATCCAGATTTCACGGGTTCATGGACTATGAGAAAAATTAAGGTATTCTTAATTTTATATTAAAATAAAAACACTTCTTTCTTGAAACAAAGATGATGCCATTTAAAGGACGTTCCAATGAGTCATAGATTTTTAGTTTTGTTATTAACTTGTTTAATGTGCGGACAGGTTTTTGCGTTAGATAAACCATTTGATGTGAAATTAGAGCAATTTTATGGTGTTGTGGGTATTGGTTTTTCTGATGGTGAAGTGGACGATACCTCATCAAGTGGATTGGCATATCGCCTTGCTTTAGGTTATGAGTTAACACCGCAATGGCAGGCTGAATTTGGTTATCAAAGTATTGTCGATGATGAAGGAAATGAATCTGAAGATGGCTATTCAGCCCAAGCGCTTTCAGTTTCGTTACTCGGCAGAGCGGTAAGTCGAAAAGGCGAGTTGTTTTACCGCGTAGGCCTAGCTTATGTCGATTTCTCAGGGCAAACGAATGTATCCAGTTCTGGGGCCTGCGATATTGGTTCTTTATCTTCGGTATCAAACCTGTGTAGTGTCGATGAGGGCGGTGTTGGTGCAGTTTTAGGGTTAGGTTATGATTATTATCTTGACTTGAGAAACGAGCTTAGGTTTGAAATTGAATACATACTTGCCGACAATCAATATTCATCCACAGCATTGTTCGTCAATTATAAGTACAATTTTTAGATCTTAACCTTTTCTTTAAGGGTATTACCAAGTGTGATTCACAACAAAAGTAATACCCATTATGAAAAACGATATAGATGCTAAGATGTTATTGCGGGTGTATGAAAAAATTACGTCCCTAGGTAAAAAAAGCAGTGAAGGTCATAGTTTTGAAGGTGTAATCGCGTTTTCTGATTTTGATGGATACACTGTGTACTTAAAAGA
>CAYUZL010000493.1:0-2816 GCA_964449725.1 uncultured Alteromonas sp.
ATTGGTATCACCGGTTAAATCTACAAGAAACGACGCAGAGTTATTTGTCAGTTCTTTTACCCGAATACTGCCTTTGCCTCTGTGTTGCTCATTGTTGTTGTACCAAGCAAGCTCGTCTATTTCATACAGCTCTTCTTGAGATGGCGTTTTTACAATAACTTCTCCCTCAGCAATGGTGAAACTTTGCAGTTGAATAAGGAAAAGGTTCTTTAGTGCCTTAACAATTGGATAATCATTACTTGTTTCTGAAACAAAGTTATCCGGTATAACTAACAATTTTGGGGCTTTGATATCAAAGCGATCTGAGATTAGTATGCCTTCACTAACACTTTGCCAAAAATTGATATCTATCCACACTTTTTCTACACTAAAATGGACTGGTGAAGATTCCGTTTGAGACATAACAACATCGGATAAAACAATACTAGGCCCCAAGCCACGCCAAGCCGCGTCAATCCTATCTACAGTAAGGTTAACTGCATATTTTTCCGCAACAAAGTCTTCGGCCCAATGTTTGTATTGGTCGAAATGAGGCAAAGCAAGCCGGAACAAGCTTAACAATACGGCAAAGAACACCAACAAAATGGCTACGCAATGCCATGCTTTTTTTAAAGTGTAAGAAACTACACCTGAAACGTTTGTCACATCATTACCACATCGTATTTATCTTGGTTATAAAGTGGTTCGGTTTGCACTTTAATTTGTCGTCCAACAAATACTTCTAATTCAGCAAGCATATGCGACTCTTCTCCCATTAACGCTTCCGCTACAGCAGGAGATGCATACACAACAAATTGATCAGCATCATAGGCACGATTTACTCGCACAATTTCTCTCATAACTTCAAAGCAAATTGTTTCTATTGTTTTTATCGAACCACGGCCCTTACATACCGGGCATTCTCCACATAAAACATGTTCTAAACTTTCTCGTGTGCGCTTTCTTGTCATTTCGATTAAGCCTAGCGCGGTGAAACCATGAATGTTTATTTTTGCTCGGTCTTTACTTGTTGCAACTTCTAACGAATGTAAGACACGTCTTTGGTGGTCAGGTTCCGTCATATCGATAAAGTCTATGAGTATCATACCACCTAGGTTCCTTAACCTAAGCTGACGGGCAATGGCTAACGTTGCTTCAATATTGGTATTAAATATAGTTTCTTCTAAATTTCTGTGTCCTACAAAGGCTCCAGTATTGATATCAATCGTAGTCATGGCTTCGGTTTGGTCGATAATCAAATATCCACCGGATTTTAAATCTACTCGACGTTCTAACGAGCGCTGAGCTTCATTTTCTACGTCATACAAATCGAAAATAGGTCGATCGCCTTTGTAGTATTCTAGTTTTGTATTTAATTCTGGTACGTACTCTTGGGTGAAATTAAGTAGCTCTTGATAGGCTAAATTTGCGTCGATGCGAATGCGATCGAGCTCCGTACCGACAAAATCTCTCAATACTCGACGCGCAAGTGGCAAATCTTCATATAGCAGCTTCTTTTTGGTTTTTTTCAATCGAGACTGAATTTTACTCCACAAGCGCTTTAGAAAAGCAGCGTCCGACATTAACTCTTTCTCATTAACACCTTCTGCCGCGGTACGTAAAATAAAACCACCTTGTTCGTCACAATACCCTTGAACTAAGGACTTTAGACGCTCTCTTTCGCTTTCTTCTTCAATTCTTTGAGAGACACCAACATGGGTAACGCTAGGCATAAAAACTAAATAACGAGAAGGAATTGTAATGTCTGTAGTTAAACGCGCTCCCTTTGTACCTAAAGGGTCTTTTACCACTTGTACTACGATATCTTGGCCGTCTCTGACTAAAAATCGAATGTCTTTCTTTTCTATTTGGCTTTTTGTTACTTCATCGACAATTTCATTGTGAATAACAATATCTGAGGCATGTAAAAATGCGGCTTTTTCTAAGCCAATATCAACAAAGGCAGCTTGCATACCAGGCAAAACCCGGCTGACTTTACCTCGATATATGTTACCTACAAGTCCCCGTTTGGTGTGCCGCTCTACATGTATTTCTTGTAAAATTCCATTTTCTATCAAGGCTACTCTGGATTCCGAAGGCGTAACATTGATTAATAATTCTGCGCTCATACTTCTACTCCAAACTGTATCAATGCTTGTCTGCATTCAAACAAGGGCAAACCTACCACTCCGCTATAACTGCCCACGATACGAGACACAAACATTGCGCCAAGCCCCTGAATGGCATAACTACCCGCCTTATCTTTTGGCTCGCCAGTCAGCCAATAGGCCTTAGCCTGATATTTGCTAATTTCACCAAAGTGGACTTCTGAAGTGACTATTTCATTATGCTCTTTGGTACCATTAAGTAAGCAAAATCCAGTGCTAACACTATGGCTAGTGTTGCTCATAGACAGCAAAGTTTCTATGGCTTCACTCTCGCCCTTAGGCTTACCTATAGCAGAGCCTTGAAATTCAATAATGGTATCTGCTGCCAATATAGTTTTGCTAGGAAAATTCAGGTACTGTTGCGCAGCAATGGCCTTTTCTCGTGCTAGACGAGAGACTAAATCTACAGGGGACTCATTATGCAAAGGGGTTTCGTCGATATCCACTGCACACACTGTATGCTCGATACCAATTTGATTGAGTAATTCTTTTCTACGATGCGATGCCGAAGCGAGAACAATAGAATTTGTCATTTTAACTTCAATTGGCGTCGCAATCGCCTTAAAAACCAAAACGCCCAAGGCCAAAAAACCATTGAGGTAACGGTCGGCATTAAATAGTCATATCTAAAATAAGTGTCAGTTAGTAAATGTAACAGCCAAAATTGTA
>CAYUZL010000494.1:0-6622 GCA_964449725.1 uncultured Alteromonas sp.
GGATTCACTGTCCACAAAGTCAAGTTCGGTAATGTCTTTTACTGTGTCTTCAATCTGCGATGACACCAATTCTTCTATTCTTTCAGGGCTTGCACCAGGCAAATAGGTAACCACTCTCGCGGTGCGAATAATAAAACCCGGATCATAGGCCCTTGGCATAGTTAAAAAAGTAAGGTAACCAAACAGCAAAATCGACAAAAATAGTGCGATTGTCACTCGGTTGTTATCAATGGCTAACCGCGTTAAGTTCATAGGCGTGCATCTTGAAGAAGTACTTCCAAGCCTTGGTACATTTTACTCATACCGGCAATAATAAGTGTGTCGCCAGGCGCTAACCCCGAGGTTATTTCTAACCCCAAACTGCTTAATGTGCCAGTAGTTAAATCTCGACGCTCCACAGTGTGAACAGCCTCGTCTTTTTGAATTGCCACAAATGCGTATCGCCCAGAACTGTCTTCCAGCACAGCATGAGCTGGCACATACACTGAAGTCGAGGTTAATTGAGGAAGCCCTAAAGTTTGTCTAGCACGAGTGGTCACCGACATCCCCGGTAGGATGTTAAAACCATCCACTTTTGGCATACTCAATGTGACTTCATAGGTATTGGTGTCTAAATCAGCTTGGGTTGCCACTTCTTTCAGCGCCAATGGAAAGGACGTATTGGGTATGGCATCAAATAGCGCTTCAACTTCAGGTTTGGTATCTTCGTTAGTTAAAATCATGATCCTTTCGGGAATATCCACTTTGATATCGATACTAGATACGTCTTGCAGGGTCAAAACTTCTTGTTTAGCTTGCACTTCTTCAAAGTTGTCGATATTGCGTTTTGCAATAACGCCATCAAAAGGCGCTTTCAATTGCCCATAAAGTAAGTTTTGCTTAGTGGTCTCAAGGGCTGCTTCTGCTGCCGCTAAGGTTGATTGAAGTTGATTGTAATCAGCTTGAGAAATAGTACCTTTTGAAACTAATGCTTGGCCTCTGTTAAAGTCAGCCAGTGCTCTATCAAATTCAGCTTGGTCGCTTTTTAGCTGTATCTCAATATCTGTGCTATCTATAGATGCCAACACTTGGCCTTCAACCACATGATCGCCTTCTTTTACGGCCAAGGTTTTGATCTTTCCGGCAATGCGAAAGGACAACTCGGCTTTTCTATTCGCCGCCACAACGCCAGGCAGTTCGATAAAGCGTTTCTGCTCAGGAGATTCAATAGTTAACGTGCGCACATGTCTTAATACAACGTCTGTTTCTGTTACTTCAGAGGGCTTAGAGCACCCTATGATTGTCATAAAAAAGAATAACGTGATAATAGGGTAAATTTTCATTATGAGCCTTAGCGCTAAGTCGTTGGACCAGATTATTCACTAACCAAGAATAAATCTCTACTGCCTAGTGTAAATATTGTCATTACCCTAATAATTTGTATGAAAAAACAACTTCATTATAAAAGATAACAATTAGTGATAAAGTTTTGAATCCTTACCTCTTGATGAAACGTAAAGACAATGGTTTTATTACAAATGTCATTAATCACAATAATAAGGTAAAGCAATGAGCAGACAAGACGTAACAGACAAAATCATCGAAGCAAAAGTACTTAAAGGTATTAATTGGCAAGATGTGGCCAACGCTGTTGGCAAATCGAAAGAATGGACCACTGCAGGTTGCTTAGGACAAATGACATTTACTGCTGAACAAGCAGATAAAATCGCAGAGATCTTCGGATTAGACGAAGATGATAAAAAATGGTTACAGGATGTTCCATACAAGGGTTCGTTACCTGAAAGCGTACCCACTGATCCACTGATTTATCGCTTCTATGAATTAGTTAATGTATACGGAACCACATTCAAAGCTCTTATTCACGAAGAGTTTGGCGATGGCATCATGAGTGCTATCGATTTCTCAATGGACTTGCAAAGAGAACCTAACGAAAAAGGCGACCGTGTAAACATCGTACTGTCTGGTAAATTCTTACCTTACAAAGAGTACTAATCACACTGTGGTGTAGCGCTTAACCGCTACACCCTTTTCTTCCTACTTTTCTTTTATATATGGGAATAAACATGTCTCAAAACGTGGTTATTATAGGCGCTAATAGAGGCATTGGACTAGAGCTCGCAAAGCAATACAGCGAAACAGAAGCAAAGGTGTATGCCGTATGTAGGCAAACATCTGAGGCGTTAAACCAATTACCTTGTGACGTTATTGAAGGTATCGATATCTGTAACGACGAGAGTGTTTCTTCGCTGCCAGACAAACTCAACACTCTTCCTATTCATGTATTAATTCACAATAGCGGTGTGTTAGTGCCCGATGCTTACCCCGATATCAATATCGATAGCATGAAACATCACTTTGATGTGAACACCCTTGGCCCTCTGCGTATTGTACAAGCCCTTGTTCCTCAATTATCTGAAGGCAGTAAAATAGGCATATTAACCAGCCGAGTGGGATCGATTGGCGACAACAACGGCTCTTTTAACTACGCGTATCGCACCTCGAAATGCGCTGCCAATATGATAGGTAAATGCCTCAGTCTTGATTTAGCACCACAAGGCATTGCCGTTGCACTATTACATCCCGGCTATGTACGCACAGAAATGACTGGGCAACGAGGCTTGATGGATACCGATGAGTCTGCACAAGGGCTGGTAAAAATCATGAGCGAACTCACCTTGGAAAATACCGGATTGTTCTTTCACACCAATGGTGAAATGATCCCTTGGTAATGTGTAAAAAACACGCCAAGACATTAGTTGATTTACAAGGTTATAATTAGCAAGAGTTATAACCACATACGGAATGCATACAGTGCCAAATTTTATCATTGAATACAGCGAAAGCCTCACCGAACAAGTGTCTGAAGAAACCCTTATGGATAAAGTCTTCGAAGGCGCAAAAGCCAGTGGTCACTTTCCACCAGAAGCGATTAAAATAAGACTTGAACCTCGTAAAGGGTATCGCCTTCACGATAAGCAGAAAGATTTCTTACACGTTCATGCTCATATACTCAGCGGACGCACTGACGAACAAAAAACCGAAATATCAACAGCAACTATTGCCCCGTTAAAAACACTGTCTTTAGAAAGCGTTTTTGTATCGGTGGAAATTGTCGATATTCATCGTGCAAGTTTTGTAGACTACGCTTACTAGTATTAGTCGCTAGCTATAAAAAGAAAGCCAACTGTATTCAGTTGGCTTTTTAGTTTCCGTTTTTCTTTTATTCTTCGCTAATTTTGAGCAATGTTTTTTCAAACACTTCTGCAGGCTGACCACCTTGAATGAGATACTTGTTATTCACCACTACCGAAGGCACAGATGTAATTCCCATAGAAGCGTACTTCTTCTGTTCTTCTCGTACTTCCTGTGTATACATATCGCCATCTAAAATGCGTTTCGCTTCTGTTGTATCTAACCCTACAGATTCAACGGTATCAAGCAAACTAAGGTGATCGCTGGGGTCGCCCATATTTTGGAAATACAAAGTAAACAAAGCCAATTTCAGTTCGGTTTGCTTGCCCTGACTTTTCGCCCAAAAAATAAGCCTATGAGCATCAAAGGTGTTGTAAATTCGCTTCTCATCGGAATATATAAATTCAAACCCCACATCGCTTCCGCGCTTCAGCAAAGCTTCTCTGTTTTGCTCACTTTGCTCTTTTGTGACACCGTAGCGCTCAGTCATATAATCAGACAGCAGCTGCCCTTCTTTTGGCATATCAGGGCTTAATTCAAACGCATGCCATTGAATGCTTGCATCCAGTTTACCCTGCAAATTAGTCAGTGCTTTTTCAAGCCCTTTGTAACCTACAATGCACCAAGGACAGGACACATCGGAAATAATATCAATTTGAAGCTGGCTCATTAACACATCGCCTAAAAGTAAGTTCTAATTATAAAACCGTGGAAGCCCTGTTTTTATTTCCCAACTGTTCAAAAAACATTCCCCTTTACAAGTTAACCTTTTAGATAAACGGGTTTTACAAAGCCAAAACAAACAATATAAGTACACCATGAGGAAAAGCTACGGTAGGACGTACAGCTTGTTTCAAATATTCAATCAAAAGACCTGCGGTACCTGGTCGGCTTTCGCTGTAACGAGTGTTAAATTGAAAAGGCAAGGCCAATTCTGTTTCTTTATTCTCAGAAAGGAATGCTTCTAATTCAAGAAGACGCACTTCAATTCGCCCTTGAAATGTTTTCCAAATGGCGTCTTGCAGCCATAGTACACAAACAAGTATGGCTATGGCGAAGTGGGTATACCCAAAGATTACCGATAACGCGACTAATACAATACTGATTAATTTGATCATTAACGAATAACATTCATATAAATCGAACTGACCTTGCATAAGTTTCCATTCTTCAGCCAATAAATGTCTAGGTTCGGAGGTCATAGATAATCCTTTTTTTCGTTATTTGTGATGATAATACACCACTGAACCTTAAGGAGGGTTGCTCTTTTCTTTATATTTTTTCAAGACTTAAGAATGTTTGTATTGAGTGTGTTTATTTTTCTTCAATCGGAATGCATTTAGGTTGAGTTCATCTAGCTGGATTCCTATGAAGTTACTCACCTTGTATATCTTGAAATTTTAACTTTTTGCTTATAGTTCTAGGTTCTTAGTTATTTCCTTTCGCATACGTAGTTTCACTTGTAAATAAACCCAACTTTCGATACAGTTCGACCAACTTTTGCAAGACAGAATATTATGAATCAAGCACGCGCACATCATCACCACCATAAAGCATAACCTTTCAGGTTTGTGCTGAAAGGTTGTATTCCTTTCAGCGGCGCGCAAATTCATGCTAACCCCTCGAAAGGAAACTTTCGGGGGGTTTTTAGTTGCGCCTTTTTTTATGTGAATATTCAACGTGCTAGCTATTTAAAACATTAAGGACACGAACAATGAGTGATAGAAAAAGGCTACGTATTGCCATACAAAAGTCAGGTCGTTTAAGCGACGAAAGTATTGCATTGCTTAAAGCTATCGGTATCAAATTACAAATACGCGATCGCTTGCTTATTGCACACAGCACGAATATGCCTATCGATTTATTACGTGTTCGCGATGACGATATCCCCGGTTTAGTCATGGACGGTATTGTCGATTTGGGCTTTATTGGCGAAAACGAGCTTGAAGAAAAAATGCTTGAGCGCCAATCTACAGGTAAGCCCAGTGACTTTATTACACTAAGACGCCTTGATTACGGTGGTTGCCGCCTATCTATCGCAGTTCCAGATGAAATGGACTACACCAGTGTTACGTCTTTAGACAAAAAAGAAGTCGCGACAACCTACCCGTATTTACTTGAGCGCTTCTTCAAAGAAAATAATGTCGACGCCAAAGCCGTAATGCTAACAGGGTCGGTAGAAGTTGCCCCTCGTGCTGGCGTTGCCGATGCCATTTGTGACCTTGTATCTACTGGCGCAACGTTAGAAGCCAATGGCCTTGTTGAAAAAGACGTGATTTTCCGTTCAAAAGCCGTGTTAATTCAACGTGCAAACGGTGTGCTTGAGGAAGACAAACAAGACCTCATCAACCGTTTAATTCCACGTATCGATGGTGTAATACAAGCTAAAGAAAGCAAATACATCATGTTACATGCGCCTAAAGCCTACGTAGAGCAGGTTAAAAGCTTATTGCCGGGTTCAGAAAACCCAACAGTATTGTCTCTTGCAGGTAATGACGACGTAGTCGCTGTGCACGTTGTTAGTTCAGAAACCTTATTCTGGGAAACAATGGAAAAACTCAAAGCGTTAGGCTGTAGTTCAATTTTAGTCATGCCTATCGAAAAAATGATGGGTTAACAATGATGATTACTTGGTCAGCTCTTTCCCCAGCAGAACAAAGTGCTACGTTGGCAAGACCTGCCAACGCAGACAATGTTTCATTGCAAAAAACAGTGGCTGATATTATCGCTCAGGTACAAACCGAGGGCGATAAGGCCGTATTGTCACTGACTCATCAGTTTGATTGCCCTGATACCACGTCCTTGTGCTTGTCCGAGGAGCAATGGGATACACTGGCAAATAGCGTTGAAGAAGATGTAAAACAGGCAATTGTCATAGCTTATGACAATATTAAAGCTTTTCACGAAGCCCAGCAGCCTGAGTTGGTTATATTAGAAACTTCCCAAGGCGTAGTATGTGAACAGCATTTTGCATCCTTGTCAGCGTTTGGCTTATATATTCCAGGGGGGACTGCACCTCTTCCTTCTACAGTATTGATGTTGGGCGTGCCCTCTCAAGTCGCTCAATGCGCGACTCGAGTATTGTGCACTCCCCCCAATAAAGAAGGCTTAATTGCCCCTGAAATCGCCTTTGCCGCAAAGCTGTGTAATGTACAAAAAATATTCTTATGTGGCGGTGCACAAGCCATTGCAGCTATGGCCTTTGGCACAGAGACCATCACCAAAGTAGACAAAATCTTTGGTCCGGGTAACAGTTTTGTAACCGAAGCAAAACAACAAGTGTCGCAAACACCTCAAGGCGCGGCTATTGATATGCCCGCTGGCCCATCTGAAGTACTGGTACTGGCTGATGAAAATGCAAACCCTGCTTTTGTTGCCGCAGACTTATTATCTCAAGCAGAACACGGCCACGACTCACAATCGGTTATGG
>CAYUZL010000495.1:0-4648 GCA_964449725.1 uncultured Alteromonas sp.
TTGTTAAACTGTTGATTTAAAGTGAATATTTTTTGGTGCGGTTGTTGCTTAACTAATGTCATTACAATTTCAATGAATACATTTAAAGTGTCTAATTTCAATAAAGGAACTCATTATGAATGAACAAGAAGCACGGGCTCACGTAAAAGACCTAAGAGATTTTTACTCTCACCTTTCTCGTTGGTTTGGAGTGAGTTTATTTTTGTGTGTCATAAACTTAATAACGGATCCTGATCACCTGTGGTTTCTTTACCCTACTCTCGGTTGGGGAGTTGGTATATTGGCTCATGGGGTGAAAACTTATAGCGGTAATAAAAAGTGGGAAGAGAGAAAAGTAGAAGAACTCATGGCATCTCGCCAAACTAGAGATGAACTAAACCGCTTATCTGAAAGAACAGATACTCTTATTACGATATTGTCCGGAATTGATTGGGAACAAATTGACCCCGATTTAGTCAATGTTAAGCAAAACCTAGTTGATGCGAAAGATAAAATAAAAAGCTTAGAGCGAGGCGAAAATAGATCAGATAAAGAACAAGTGACGAAAGAAATAGAAAAGTTAGAAGAATTTGTGACCAGTCCAAAATTTGATTTTTATGAACTGGCCGCTAAAGATAAATAATCTATTTATTTATATTTTCGTTTACAAAGTTGATTATGGCGTGCAAAGACTGACGCCGTGTCTCTTGATGAGAGATGTTGTGATCTTCGCCTTTTAGTTCGACTTTAGCAACCTTCTTACCTGCGCTTTTTAGCGCTCGATACATTGTGACTGACTGCCTTGGTGGAACAATTTCGTCTTTTTCAGAATGAATTAGCAATACTGGAGCTTTGAAAGCATCTACTGCCAGCTCTGGAGAGCGATCAATAAAGTTATTTCCTTGTTCTTCACCAAACCCTTTAATTTGAGCTTCCCAAAACGCATAAGATGAACTTGATTTACCCTGTTCTTCTTTTATCCAACTATGAAAGGTCTTTAAATTTCCTACGCCATTTTCTGCTACAACACATTTATACAAATCAGGCGTAAAAGCACCTCCAGCCAGTGCTGCATATCCACCGTAGCTAGCGCCAACAATGCAGACTCTATTGCTATCAATCATGCCTTGCTTAGTAAAAAAGTGCACCGCATCTGTAAGATCGTGTTGCATTTTACGACCCCATTCACCATACCCCAAGGTTAGGTGTTGAACACCGTGACCTGTTGAGCCACGAAATTGAGGTTGAATGACTAAATAGCCTTGTTCAGCAAATGCTTGGGCAAGGTAATCGAAGCCATTGCTGTCAAAAGAACTTGGCCCCCCATGAGGTAGTACTATTGCTGGAAGGTTTTTAAGGCTATCAAGTTTTCCTCTGGGTATGGTTATCAAGGTTGGAATTTTTAAACCGTCTCTGGCGTTAAACTTAACCTGGCCTACTGGATGAACTTGGTCTCCAGGAATGTCTGGGCGGCTGCTGGTTAGGTATGTTAGCTTCTTACCTTTTGAGAATAAAAAATAATCGCCAGAAGACTGCGCACCTTCTACATAAACGAGAACGTGATTTCTATCCGGCGAAATGTCCGTTATCCAAACTGCGTGGCCAGGAAATTCAGCTAAAATTCCATCAACTCTTGCATTTAGGTCGCCATCGAAAAATTGGTAACTGGGGTTAAAACCGGAATATTGTAGTCCGATAACTTTTTTCTGTATGTCTGTGTAATACCGTATGATATCTGCGTCGGCCTTTTCATATAGAGGTCCTTCAGTTTTGCCATTACTCAGGGACACTTTAAAAGCAACTTCTCTCCCAGAATCTTTATCGTCATCAAGCATATAAATGAATTGTTCATCAATACTTAAACCAATAAAACTCTTAGTTCTATAAGGTGTTTCTTGGCTAAAAATTTCGGTACTTTTTTTACCTTGATGGGCATAAATTTGATGCAAATTTTTCGTGTTATCAAAGACTTCTCTTGCCAAAAGGTCGCCGTTATCACCTACAAAATAATCGGTTGTATATTGGTAGCCACTTTTATGGATCCGTACTCTGTTGCCGTCTATTTTTGATTTAAATAAGGCCATAGGTGGATCGAGTTGATTTCCCATGACAAAGGTAGGCTCTCCTGAAAAGGCGGGCATATAAACATATTTTCCATCGGGAGAGACTCCGACGATATTACCGATACCTTGCTGGGCAAGGTAGACATCATCTTTTCCGGGAGTAAGCAGTTGGTTTATCTTCTTTTTCTTTATGTTGTAGGTCATTGCAGTGGACAATTCGAACTCACCGACGCCTGCTATTCTTTTATCCGATGACACTTGAAACAACAAGTGTTCGTTACTGATAAAACTAATGCCTTGAGGGTTGACTGAGGATACATCTACCGATGCAATTGATTCAACTGGGTCTACACTAATAATAGAAATTGTATTTATTCCTGGCTTTATCACTTGGAATGCTACTTTAGAGCCATCTGGCGAGACTGCCATTTGCCTAATCTGGGAAAGTGTCCCATAGCTATCAATTGATATTTCGGCTTTGGTGGTAGTGGCAAAAATGGCGATGATGAAGCAGGTATAAAATTTGTTCACAAATAATTCCTTTTCGTTTGATTTTCACAGTCTACTAGAATGAATCAAGGGTTGTAAAATACATCACGCCGTAATTAGTAAAATTGTTTTAACGGTTTTACTTAACTATTGAGGTTTGACTGTTACAATTGTTGAAACAGGCAAAGCAAAAGGAATGATATTCCCACCTGTTAATGCTCCTGATAATGTAAAAGATGCTTGGGACGAAGCGATTACAGGCGCTTCAGAATCAGAAATATTTGCATTAAAATTCCGCATGCACATTGCTGTCTATGGTATAAATGTAGATGCTCACAATACAGATAACCTCCCTCCCGAAGAGTAATGGAATAGCGAGAATATCGACATCTTGCTTTCTAATTTACGTGATTATTTAATATTTGAAGTAAATAGAGAAGGATGGACAGAAAAGAATTTATTACTCGAACGCTTTTATGACCGCTTTGAAGAATCGTTAAATACATCTGCCAGCAATTACAATAATTTAGATCAATCATCCGAAATTCAGAATATTAAAAATGCTCAAGAAGAAATCGAAGAACAAATACAAAAGTTAAATGCATTATTACTGGATGCTAGGTTGGGTATAGATCGATCTAAGTTAAACGAAATAGAAGCCCAAATGGAAGAGAAAATGCTTGAAAGAGAGTAAAGCAAACTTATTCAAATAGAAAGCAGTAACCCTGTTGAAGGGAAAGTTACTGCCTTTTTAAATGTATTAAATGAAAGTTTAAAAAAAGACAAAGCTAATAATAAAGTTAATTTATAACAGTAAACACCAGAATGTTATTTTTAATTTCTCAATAGTTAAATCGTACCGCTACAGTAGCTTATATAATGCTTGCTTGAGATTGTAGGCTAGAGAGGAGGCTAAGAACAACTGACAAACTAATAAATAATGATTTCAAAAATATTTCCTTTTATTGCTTACAATTATCTTTTAGTCAGACCTCCAAATTTAGAGTTGAATTTCACAATCCACAGAAAAGTATCTATATTTTTTCGAAGATTCCATCTATCCGTGGCTTAAACGATTTTCCAATTTTTATGGTGCTACCATTTCTTAATGTTAGTTGATCTGTATCTAAGCCAACAACAAAATCGCAATTGATTACAAAAGATTTATGGCATTGAAGAAACTGGCTGGAGGGCAGGTTTTCGATAAGTTGCTTTAACGTGCTGGAAACTAGAGTCATGTCCTGATCTTGCCACAGCTTAACGTAGTTACCAAAAGCCTCAAGATAGTGAATGTTGTCTAACTCAAACTTACGTTGTCCACGGTCGACTTTCAGGATGATATGTTGGCGTTTGAGAGGTTGATTCTCTTTCGGGGGAGCCTTGAGTTGGTGTCGCTCTCTGACTTTTTGCAGTGCCTTATTAAATCGTTCCGAAGAGACAGGCTTAAGCAAGTAATCAGTCACATTGAGTTCAAAGCCTTGCAGGGCATACTCCTGATATGCGCTGACAATAATTACTTGGGGCATTTTTGCTAAGACTTTCAACATATCAATGCCTGTCAGTTCGGGCATATTGATATCTAAGAACAACAAGTCGATTTCATTGTTTGCCAGAAACTTCATGGCTTGTGCTGCACTTAAGCATTGCCCGGCAATATTAACATCGGTGTGTGATTTGAGGTGATGCGTAATAACCTCGTGAGCTAGCGGTTCATCATCAACGATAAGTGCATGGATCATTAGTTGAGCTCCAAGGTTAACGATGCAGTGTAAGTTTCGTCATTCTGCTTCACGGTCAATTTGTGTTTGTTTGGGTAAAGCAAAGCCAAACGACGCTTTAAATTGGTTAATCCTACACCTGAAGGTGCGGTGCTTTTGTCTTGTTTAGGCATTGTATTCGCGCAGTACATTGTTAAACGGTGCTTTTCCAATTGGAGCCTGATATCTAAGAGGCATTCATATTTACATTTTTCTACGCCGTGTTTAAACGCATTTTCAATTAATATAATGAGCAATAGAGGAGATATTTGGGTATCGGCAGGAACGTTAGGTAGCTCTGTTTTTACCTGACACTGACTTGACACGCGAATCCCTTGTAAAGCCAAATAGTTCCTTATG
>CAYUZL010000496.1:0-4425 GCA_964449725.1 uncultured Alteromonas sp.
CACTTCCCACCATGCGTCCAAAGCTATCGTATAGGCTTTCTACTTGGATATCATTCACATCACTTGCAGACGTTACTTGGTATAACCTATTACGTGCGTTAACAACCGATGTAGTAAACAGCGCGTTTTGGCTGCTCTCCATAAAACGGCCTTCAGCATCATATTCCATACCTTCATAACGGAACACTCTGGCTCTGTCACCTGTGGTGTCTATATTACGTGTAGTGCAACTCGGGACCGAAACATTCGTGCTGTATGTCAGCCGTTGTGTGGTGTTTCCAACATCATCATAACAATGCAATGTTGTCAGAGTTTCAAACGCGTCGCCATTGGGTTGTATAACCGAAGTTTCTAACATACCCGCATGGTCAGAGTCGCTACCATAATAAGTAAAACTAGATTCACGAGTGATACTGTTTTTACTACTGGGGTAAGCATTGGCTTGTTCATGAGTAACTTTTGTATTCGTTACTCGCCCTAAATGCCACAAGTCACCAGAGGAAGCATAATCAACGTCGTACTGGTTTTCAGTGGTTACTTTCCCGACTTCAATGCCCGCGCTATCACTAGTTTGAACCTCTACTTTGGTTAAATTCCCGTGGTTATCTGCCTCAACGGTATAGGTATTTGTTGTGACAGTTTCAGATATTTTACGGGTGCTATCCCCGCTATCATTCAATGCATAACGGGTTTCTGTAGATGTGTGTAAATACGGATAAATGACACCGCCATCATGCAAAGAAAGCTGCTCATATAGGTTTGTGGCCTTAGACAACAAGTTACTTTCGCTTACCGATTCACGACGTTCGCCTAAGTATTGAAGGGTTTCTATTGGTGAGCCAATAAAAGGGTAATCTTGGCGATACGTTGTTTCGGTAGTAATGTTCGCCACAGGGTCATAGGTGTAAACATTTTCAAAGCCTAATAGACCGCGTCCACCTGATTGTGCTCTTAGCCCTTTATAGTAATATTCGACACTCAATGTGTCGTTGGATGATGCATAACTGGGTGCATCGGAGACTACGCGCTTAACCACCATGCCTTGATGAATAAGGTCAAACACAGGCGAGCCATTGCCGTAATCATGAATGTTTTCGGCTCCCATACCTCGCTGGTACACATCAATATCATTTAACCTTGCGTACTCAATGGTAGATGACACGCCAAAACCATCGGTAATGGTCTCTATTAAATTCGACGATGTATTCGAAGTGTGATCACTATATGTTTCTATTTCGTTATCTTCGTAGTTTATCCGCGTGAAATCTATTCTTTCATTCGCATCCCAGCTGGCTACAAATTGTGTTTGGGTTTCTGAGTCATACCCCAAAGGCTTTCTTAAAACTTCAGATTCAGAAAACCGAATAGAGGCGGGTTGGCCTGAGTTGCCATCAGGGAATTCATATTGTTGCTGATAATAAACATTCCATTGTTCATTAAAGAAATAAATAACATCAAGATAACCATCGTTGTTAACATCAACAACTGTCATCGCCGTTCTTATGGTGCCACTAGGTAAGTCTTCTAGTGTGACTAATTCACTGAAGCCTTCACCCGTACCATATTTTAATTTGTTGCCGTCATATAATACATCAGCATATCCGTCACTGTTAAAATCAACCACAGTATAGGATTGGAAACCAGAGCTACTGAGCGAGTTTTCGTCAAACAACGGTATATATTCATAGAACTCGTAAGTCCCATCTTTGTATACAAAGGCCGTAAGGTAATCTAAATATAACGTTTCTAAAGGCCCGCAAGTACCGTCATCATCACAGTCATCAAGAGATGAGTCGTATTGGTCTGTTACCTCTAGTAAAATATCCGCTGCGCCATCACCATTGAAGTCATAGGCACCGCTAACCCCACTGTTTTGATGGTGCCCCGCGATATAACTAATTAACTCTTCTCCAGCGACACTGAGCCCTGTTAATTCTCTGCTAGGGGCGCCAGAAAAAGGCGCATTAAAAGCGGCCTCCCATTGCATAACGCCATCGTCTGTCATATCAACGCCCTTGCGAACGACAAACGCTGCCCCTTTGCGATAAACAAGGTCAACTACCGCATCAGCGTTAACATCATAAAACAATATGTCCGAGCTGTTTTCTACGTCGTCAATCGTGAGTCCAGCTAATGGGAAAACACGTTGGGTGTTTGAAAAAGGGATACCAGTACGATAATCAAACCCATTGGTCACAACCTCATCGTTAAAATCATAATAGCGCCAGACATTGTCATCCTTAAACACGACCTCAACTTGCCCATCACTGTCTACATCTACCGCTCTAATTTCTGACCCTGTGTTGCTTTGATAGGAAAACAACCTCTCTTCAACATCAAACCCATTGACATCGGGGTTTTGATTATAACGACTAAACAACTCGAAATTTCTTCCGTCATCGGATGTAAGGTAAATTAAATCACTGACTCCATCCGCATCAACATCTGCTGGCGCCACGCCATAAATTGCATCATCAACCGAATGACTACGGCTGAAGTAATATCCAAATATTTGTTCTTTCCACGAAAACGTAGTAGCAGGTAAACAAGTGCCTGAACTGCTGCCATCACATTGCGTGATACTTTCTAACCTTGACGTATTCACATCATGGGGGCCAGGGACTAAATAATCTAAATGATAACTACGAACCGCTGTGTTGTTTTTATTTTTAACCACAACGCTTTTCAGCAATGAACGTTGAGCGAACGCGTTACCCATAGTGTAACCATAAGAGGTGTCTGTTCTGCCACCCTCATAATTAAACTCTATTGAATTGGAGCTGTACTCCACACTGGTAAGCACATATTCATTTTCACCAAAATCGCCATTACTGATACGCCTGCTTTCACTATAATTAAAGTTAATTTTATTGCCCATGTTATCGGCAATTTCAGATAACGACCAACGATAGGTAACGTCGCTGTCTTTATCGATTGCAATTGAGCTGTACGTATGAGTAGAACCATCTGCATACTCAACGTTAAACGAAGAGCCTGACTCTATACTCTCATTCACCGCTGTAATGCGGCGCATACTGTCAATACGAGTGCGATATTCGGCGTTGTCTGCGCCGTATTGTGAACCTGATACCAGTTCCAGCCGTTGACCATCTAAACACAATGGGTCATCACCAGTGAAATGGATAGCCGACACATAGTCATCTTCTTCTAACACTTTACGACAACGCTGTATTTCCGATACACCACTTAAGTACCAACCCACACCAACAGGCCCATTACCGCCAGATGAGCTGTAATTTAAAGACAGTTGCGGAGAAATACCGCCAATTCCAGGTAACCCTTCAATTGGCACTGAATACATGGCCGAGCCAGATTCATCTACTCTGAATTCTCCTGCAAGAGTACCGATTGTTTCTGACTTTTCTTCAACTTGTGGTAATGAAGGAGATGCAATTGAAGGGGGGAGTTCTACATTTTTTGCTGGTAAAAAAGATTCAGGTGTAACAATCTTAACCAAACGAGCACCCGATTCAGGGCCGCAACCCGCTGAGTTACAAGCTTGAATTCGAATTAACAGTACTTCTCCAACCCCATGAGATAGCTGTACGCTCGTCTCAACAACGCCTTCAATAGTTCTGTAAAGTTCTTCCCCTGCTTTTGCTGATTTCACTAATACCGTGTATGAATCTGTGTCATACATTTCATCCCAGCTTATAGAAAAAGGCTTGTTTATATCTGATTCACTAGGTGCAAGTACACCCGTTACTTTTTCTGGCACAATTGGATTGGTGTGAATAATGTCAATATTTTTAGCTGAAGAGCTGGCACCACAACCAAGCTGGTTACATGCTTTAACGGTTATAGATAGTTCTTCTTCAATATTGTGCGATACGCTGAAATTGTTTCCTGTGACACCTTTATACACTTTCTCATCGCTATCCGACGAAACTAGAACAGTATATGTTTCGGTATCGATAACTTTTTCCCAAGAAATTGTAAACGTTTCTCTTCGCTCAGCGTTACTAGGCCCAGTGACTCTGTTTACTTGATTAGGAATCGCTGTACTATTTACACGAACCAACCGCGCACCAGATTCAGGGCCGCAACCTACTGAATTACAAGCTTGAACTCTAATTAGTAACACCTCACCTGAATCATGAGAAATATCAATGTTTGTTTCTGTAATATCTTCAATAGTTCGGTATAGTGTCTCTCCTGCTTCACCCGACTTAATAAAAACGGTATACGAATCTGCGTTATTAATTAAATCCCAACTGATACTAAACAAAGTGTTTGTATTTATGGCGCCACTCGGTCCATCAACACCCGTCACTTTGTCTGGCACGGTATCCGCATCACTTATTATTTCAAATGCCTGATGCCCTGAGAACGTTTCATTTGGTTGATCAAATGTGCCCTTATCTAAAGATTTTATGCGCCAATAATAAGTACCATCTTCAAGTC
>CAYUZL010000497.1:0-10190 GCA_964449725.1 uncultured Alteromonas sp.
GATTTTCGTAGCCTACAGCTATTTACACACCTTTCTACTACATTGCATTTTGGCGATACGTCCAGTGCGATGTTTGTTTCTCCTTCAACGCTAAGCCGTGTTATACAAAGGCTGGAAGAAGAATGTGGGTGCGAGTTATTCATTCGAGATAATCGTAAAGTCGCATTAACCAATGCAGGAGAAACACTGGTGGCATATGCTTCAGAGGTGCTAACGGGCTGGGAGGCAGTGAGAAACAAATTGCAACAAGACAGTGAGGAACTTCAAGGTGAGTTGTCGCTGTATTGTTCTGTTACTGCTAGCCAAAGCCATCTACCTAATTTAATACAACAACTCGCTATGCGGTATCCACGGGTTACCTTAAAACTGCAAACGGGCGATCCTGCCTACTCATTTAAAAAAGTAGAAAACATGCATGCCGATGTTGCCTTGGGTATTCGTCCTCCTACGTTAAGTAAGGGAATGTTTTTTCTACCTTTAGATAACGTACCTTTAGTGCTTATTGTACCTAAATCATGGCGATTGCATTCTATCGATGCCATTGACTGGGATAACCACCCTTTGGTGTTGCCAGAAGTGGGATATTCTCGAGATATTGTATCAAAATGGATCGAAACCAAAGGCGTAAAACCTAATATTTATGCATCGGTTGGTGGTAACGAAGCCATTGTAGCTATGGTTGCCTTGGGCTGTGGTATTGGCCTAGTACCACAAATTGTGCTCGACCATTCAATGGCCGCCACCCATGTTCATCGCTTGGCTGTACCTGATATTGAGCCATATAAACTAGGTTTATGCTGTATGGAAAACAGGAGAAACCAACCTTTGGTTGAAGCCTTGTTTAACGTGGCTGCACAGTTGTCTTTTGTGTGACAAAGTCAGGTGGCCACGGTCTTACTACCAAGTGCATTAAAAATCACCTAAGCGGGCTTCCGATTGCATTGTTGTACAAATGAGATTAAGTGCTTGGTGTAAATCTTCGATGTACTTGGTTCCTACTAGGCTAATGCGGATCTTTGAATTACCCATGGGGGCTTGTTCACAGAAATAAAAGTCTTCAGTAACGTGAACGCCTTGTTTATTTAGCTCTCTGGCAAAAGAAGACGATGTCCATTGTGAAGGTAGGGATAACCAAACAACAGGACTGGATGGATGCGCTGTAAAGCTGCCTTTTGGTAAAAGGTCGGCAGCGAGTTTTTGTCGGCGCACTACTTCAACTTTTTGCCAAGACTCAATTTTTTCAGCTTTACCGCTGGTGATTAAATCACAAGATAATTCTTGTAACAAAGGTGAGCAGAACCATATTGTCGAGCGTATTAAGTTGACTATTTCAGAGTGTCTTTCAACAGGAATAACGATGAAAGCGGTGCGCAAAGCAGGGGCAATTGATTTAGACAAGCTATCAATATAAATTGTTTTCGACGGGTTAAATGTCCAAAGTGGTTTGACTTCTGGAAAGCAAAAAAAACCATATATATCATCATCTATGATAGTCAGGTCGTAGCTATCAGCGACCGAGGCTAATTCACTACGTTGTTCGTTCGGCATCACACTACCCGTTGGATTGTGGCATGAAGCCACTACTACAACGGCCGAAATAGTCTGTTCAGCGCAGACTTTTTGTAATGCTGATGGACACATTCCATTGTTATTCAGAGAGACACTAACTGGCGTTCTACCCGTGTGTTTTAGAGCCGCTAATATGCCGGGATAGCAATACTCTTCTACTGCCACAAAATCGTTTGGTTTTGTCGATGCCAATATAGAGATGAGTAAGGCATGTTGTGCTCCACTACAAAACAAGAGGGAATGGTTCGAGAAATCTAACCCTCTACGGGCAACCCATTTTTTTGCAATTGTCAGTTGTTCTGGTGTTGATGTATCCGAGTTATAACCAAAAAGCGAGCTTAAATCTCTATTAAAAATGCGTGGGATAATGCCCGTAGTTTCATTTAAAAAAGGCGTTTCTATTGGTTTAATAATGGATAAGTTTATTTTTGCGCTTTTATCTTCATTAATAGCGTCGGTTAACTTTTTGCCATAACTGATGAATGAGCCTTTGCCTACTGAGGCTTCTATAAGCCCTCGCCTTTCAAGCTCTTGATAAGCTTGACTCACTGTTACTGGACTAACTTTCAACTCTTTGGCTAATGCTCTGTGAGTCATTAACTTTTGACCGTACTTAAAAGTACCGTTTTGGATTGCTAGCTCTATGCAGCTCGCGATCTCTTTATAAATGGGCCCTGTAGCTTCCTTTAATGAGTTAAATATTGAAATATCCAAACCTTGGCGCTTAATTAAAAATCGACTATTTGAATATTGTATAACATTTTACTTTGTAAATATCTCCAATAGAGATTTGATATTGATATCAGGTGTGATACAAATTGATATATATCAATTGTTTTAATGTTTGTGTCAATTTGGCTGGAGTGGAAAAATGAAAATTGGATTTGTAGGGCTTGGAACAATGGGCTTTGAAATGGCAGGGCATATATCGAAAAAAGGATATGATGTTTTGGTTTTCAATAGAACTGAAGCGGTTACGGCTGATTGGTTGTCTAAATTTTCAGGAACAGGGTGTGACTCAATCAGCTTGTTGTCTGGCCAGTGCGATATCATTTTGACATGTGTTGGGAATGACAAAGATGTATCGCAAATTTACAGTGGTGAAAATGGCATATTTGAAAGTGCAAAGCCAGGGGCGTTGTTGATTGACCACACAACGACGTCGTCGAAATTGGCAAAGGCACTGAATGCTCAAGCAACATCTTTAGGTTTAGATTTCATTGATGCACCCGTGTCTGGAGGTCAAGCCGGAGCTGAAAACGGGCAACTTTCGGTTATGGCAGGTGGACAGGCTTCTTCGATAACCCAAGCATTACCTATATTAAATACCTTCTCAAAAGCCGTCACCCACATGGGGGAAAGTGGAAGTGGGCAGCTGTGTAAAATGGTTAATCAGATTTGTATTGCGGGTGTACTGCAAGGCCTTAGTGAAGCGCTAATGCTTGCAGAAGCGACAGATCTTGATATTGACCTAGTGAAAAATGCAATCTCTGGTGGTGCTGCTGGATCTTGGCAATTGAGTAACCGTTTAGAAAGCATGCATAAACGGGAATTTGATTTTGGATTTGCAATTGACTGGATGCGCAAAGATCTTTCATTTTGCTTAGATGAAGCTAAATCTCTTGGGGTGAATTTGCCTATCACAGAATATGTAGATAAAGAATATGAAAAACTACAGCAAAGAGGCCTCAATAGGTGCGATACCTCAGTACTTGCTAAGCAGTTTGAAGAGTAATTGATACATGGATTTAACGACTCACGTCTTTTATTAATGTATCGAGTGCTCTAAAACTCAATGCTTCAGCAAGGTGCTGTCGAGTCACTGTGTCGTTATCTTCTAAGTCTGCTAGTGTGCGTGCTACTTTTATACAGCGATGAAAAACCCGCAGAGATAGGTCGAGTTTTTTCGCCACTTGTTGGAAAAATGCGAGCTCTTCGGGTTCAACTTGGCTGTATTCTTCCAAAGCTGAAACCGATAACTCACCGTTTAAACAACCTTGTCTTTTGTATTGTTTAGTCCTTGCGAATTCGGCTAATTCAAAGGCTTCTTGCGCGGTTAAAAATGTATCATTTGCCGGCGGTTGGCCAAATTGGAAGTTATCTAATTTGGGGACTTCTACTTGTAAATCTATTCGGTCTAGCAAAGGGCCTGATAGCCTATTTAAATAACGCATGATTTGATCTGGGGTACTGCGGCCGTCGTGTATGTCTCCGGTCGGACTAGGGTTCATGGCTGCGACGAGTTGAAACGATGAGGGGAAGCTAGCTCGCCCTTTGGCTCTCGATATATGAATTTGTCCTGTTTCTAATGGTTCTCTTAGTACATCTAACGTGTGCCGACCAAACTCTGGAAGTTCGTCTAAAAACAAAATGCCTTTATGAGCGAGGGATATTTCACCAGGTTTGGGAGAGCTTCCACCTCCAGTTAATGCAACTGCGGATGCTGAATGGTGGGGTTGTCTAATTGGTCGTTGTACTAGGCCATCAGTGGATATCGTCTCACCTAGAATAGAGCGAATAGAGGCAACACTTAGCATTTCATTTGAATTTAACGGCGGGAGTAGTTGGTGTAGCCGGTTTGCTAATAGGCTTTTACCCGTGCCAGGCGGGCCAACCATTAATACATGGTGATGGCCGGTTGCGGCAACCAACAATGCTTTTTTTGCCTGTTCTTGACCCACAATATCAGACCAGTCTCGGGCAATATTATTGGGCTTAGTTTCGAAGCGGATTCCTTTTTTTGTGGGAATAATGGTTAATCCGCTTAAATGCTGAAAAGCTTCAATTAAACTCGATATAGGCGTATAGCTTAAATGCTCTACCCAATTAGCTTCTTGGGCATTGGCTTTCGGTAAAAACAAGTGGTTGTTTGAGTTATTGCAGGCCACTGCGCAGGGAAGCATGCCAAATACAGGGCGTATTACGCCACTTAAAGCCAGTTCACCGAACACTTCTATACCGTCGAGGCAATCATCAGGCAGTTGTCCACTGGCGACTAGAATACCTAAGGCAATGGCTAAATCGAAGCGGCCACCGTGCTTGGGTAAATCGGCTGGAGCCAGGTTGACAGTTATGCGTTTTGCTGGGAATTCAAAACCACTATTGATGAGTGCACCGCGAACTCTGTCTCTTGCTTCTTTTACCGTGGTTTCAGCCATGCCAACGAGATGAAATCCCGGAATGCCATTGGCTAAATGTACTTCCACACATACCATTGGTGCGTCCATCCCCACTGTGGCTCGAGTGTTTACGAGTGCTAAACCCATTTCTTGTCTACCTTGACGTTTATTTTTCATGTTAACGCTTGAAAGCAGACCGTTGCACTGGCCTAGAGACGTGTTTCTTGAGTTTATGCGAGTCAAAATAGGGTATTTTAAAATAGTGCTTGCTGATTTGGTCTTCCATGTGGTAACTTCCGCGGCAGAAATTTAGCCAATTTCTATTCCTTCATTCAAATATTTCTTTACGAGACTCTGCACTCATTGAACTCGCTATGTATTTCGTAGTTGGGGCAAACTGTCTGCTGAGGTACAATCCGCTTCGTCAATTTTTCAATTTATAGCGTGTAGTTGAAGGAAACTATTTTTATGGCTAAGCAACCAGCTGAACACATTTGGTTTAACGGCGAAATCATGCCTTGGCAAAACGCCACTGCTCATGTAATGACTCACGCGATTCATTACGGATCGTCTGTTTTTGAAGGCGTTCGCGCGTACAATACACCTGATCAAGGGCCAAGTGTATTTAGACTACAAGAACATACTCGTCGACTATTCGACTCTGCGAAAATTTATCGCATGACCATTCCCTACACTCAAGAACAAATCAATCAAGCGACTATCGATATTATTCGTGAAAATGAGCTGAAGTCGGCTTACATTCGTCCCATTGCGTATTACGGTGATATTGGTATGGGCTTACAAGTGCCTTTTGGTCAAGAAACTGAAGTGGCTATTGCGGCATTTGAGTGGGGAGCTTACTTAGGTGAAGAAGCCCTTAAGAACGGCGTAGACGCCGGTATTTCTAGCTGGAATCGTTTAGCGGCTAATACTATGCCTACTGGCGCAAAAGCGGGTGGAAATTATTTGTCATCGCAACTTATTTCAATGGAGGCGCGCCGTCACGGTTATGGCGAAGGTATTGCGCTAGATTGCAATGGGTATGTGAGCGAAGGTGCGGGTGAAAATATTTTCGTTATTCGCAACAACGTTGTGACTACAACGCCTAAAACCGCTGCTATTTTGCCTGGAATCACTCGAGATACTATTATTACCTTGTTAAAGGAAATGGGTTACGAAGTGCGTGAAGAAAATATACCTCGTGAGTCTATGTATGTTGCAGACGAAATATTGATGTGTGGTACTGCCGCAGAAGTGACCCCGGTTAGAAGCGTCGACGGAATTGCTGTTGGAAATGGTGGCCGTGGTCCAATTACAGAAAAAGTCCAAGATATGTTCTTTGGCTTATTCAATGGTAAAACTGAAGACAAATGGGGCTGGTTAACACCCGTCTACAAATAGAGAGAATCTGATGCCTGCACTTCGTTCAAAAACATCGACCCATGGAAGAAATATGGCTGGAGCACGCGCTTTGTGGCGTGCTACTGGTATGAAAGATGGCGATTTTGGAAAGCCTATCATTGCGGTTGCAAACTCGTTTACCCAGTTTGTTCCCGGCCACGTACATTTAAAAGACCTTGGCCAGTTGGTTGCAAGAACCATTGAAGAGGCTGGCGGCGTCGCTAAAGAATTCAATACTATTGCAGTAGATGACGGTATTGCTATGGGTCATAGCGGTATGCTTTACAGCTTACCGTCCCGTGAAATTATTGCTGATGCCGTTGAATATATGGCGAATGCCCACTGTGCCGATGCCTTAGTGTGTATTTCTAATTGCGATAAAATCACTCCGGGAATGTTGATGGCAGCAATGCGACTCAATATTCCAGTGGTGTTTATTTCCGGTGGACCAATGGAAGCGGGTAAGACTAAGCTTTCAGATAAAATCATCAAGCTTGACTTGGTTGATGCAATGGTTGCCGCGGCAGACGATAAAGTATCTGACGAGGATACTGATCAAATAGAACGTTCTGCGTGTCCTACTTGTGGTTCGTGCTCAGGCATGTTTACCGCTAATTCTATGAACTGTTTAACCGAAGCTTTGGGTTTAGCCTTACCGGGCAATGGTTCGTTGTTGGCAACTCACGCCGATCGTGAAGAGTTGTTTAAACAAGCGGGTAGAACGGTAATGGACCTGTGTAAACGTTGGTATCGCGATGATGATGAAACCGCTTTACCACGTACTATTGCTAATTTCGATGCGTTTGAAAATGCGATGAGCTTAGATATTGCAATGGGCGGCTCAACCAATACTATTCTACATTTATTGGCGGCAGCATCTGAAGGTGAAATTCCATTCACTATGGATGACATCGACAGGTTATCTCGTAAAGTGCCTCATTTATGTAAAGTCGCACCTTCTACACCTGAATACCACATGGAAGACGTACATAGAGCCGGTGGCGTAATTGGTATATTAAGCGAACTGGAAAGAGCGAAATTACTTCATTCTGGCAGCCCACATATTTTAGGTGGAACTATGTCAGATATTATTAAGGAATGGGATATTACCCAAGCCGATAATGAAAAGGCTCGCCATTTTTATAGCTCTGGCCCGGCAGGTATTCGCACAACCAAAGCGTTTAGCCAAGATTGTCGTTATCCTTCTGTAGACGATAATCGCGAAGGCGGTTGTATTCGTTCAATAGAAAATGCGTTCAGTTTAGAAGGTGGCCTAGCGGTATTGTTTGGTAATCTGGCGGAAGATGGTTGTATCGTGAAAACCGCAGGTGTGGATGAATCGATCCATGTATTTAGTGGTCGCGCACGCATATACGAAAGCCAAGACGAAGCGGTTGCGGCGATTTTAGGTGATGATGTGGTAGCGGGTGACGTAGTTGTTATTCGTTATGAAGGACCAAAAGGTGGTCCGGGTATGCAAGAAATGTTGTATCCAACGTCTTATTTGAAATCGAAAGGCTTAGGTAAAGCCTGTGCATTGATCACGGATGGTCGTTTCTCTGGTGGTACTTCTGGGTTGTCCATTGGTCATTGTTCGCCAGAAGCGGCAAGTGGCGGAGGTATTGGCTTAGTTGAGGAAGGCGATACCATAAATATCGATATTCCAAACCGTACTATCAATATGGCGGTTTCTGACGAAGAACTGGTACAAAGACGCGCTAAAATGGGGGCAAGTACAAACCCTTGGAAGCCTGTAGATAGAATTCGCCCTGTTTCTACAGCACTTAAAGCTTTTGCTTTACTTGCAACGAGTGCAGATAAAGGCGCAGTAAGAGACGTTACAAAACTGGAAGACATATGACCGAAGATGCGCACAATTATTTAAAAAAGATACTGCTGTCACCGGTTTATGATGTAGCGGTGAAAAGCGATTTGTCTTTTTTACCCAAATTGTCGCAAGAACTAGGTAATGAAATCTGGTTAAAGCGAGAAGATCAGCAACCGGTAAAATCGTTTAAATTACGGGGAGCTTATTCTCGCATTGCTGCGCTTTCAAAAGCGCAGCAGGACGCAGGTGTGGTGACTGCATCTGCGGGAAACCATGCCCAAGGTGTTGCGTACGCTGCGAACAAAAAAGGCATTCACGCCACTATTGTTATGCCAGAAACAACACCTGATATTAAAGTCGATGCAGTTGTTCGTTTTGGTGGCGATTACGTCAACATTGTTCTGCACGGTACGAGTTTTGATCAAGCCAGTGCGAAAAGTCGCGAACTGAGTCAAGAGCGCGGACTCACTCTTGTGCCTCCTTTTGACGACCCAGATGTTATTGCGGGGCAAGGTACTATTGCTCGAGAATTTTTAGAGCAAAACCCGCATGTTGACACTATTTTTATTGCTGTTGGTGGCGGTGGTTTAGCGGCTGGTATGGCGGTATATATAAAACAGCTTAAGCCTGAAATTAAACTTATTGCTGTTGAATCTGAAGAGTCGGCTTGTTTGCAAGCTGCACTAGATGCTGGTGAACCCGTTACTTTACCCAAAGTCGGTATCTTTGCTGATGGCGTGGCGGTAAAAACGATAGGTACTGAACCTTTCCGTTTATGTGAGCGTTACCTAGATGGTTTGATCACTGTTACTAATGATGAAATTTGCACGGCGATAAAAGATATCTTTGATGATACCCGAGTTATTGCTGAGCCTGCTGGTGCTATGTCTGTAGCTGCAATACGTAAGTATGTAGCCGAAAACAAGGTCAGTGGTAATGTACTAGGTGGCGTACTATGTGGCGCTAATACTAACTTTCACACCTTGAGATATGTTTCTGAGCGATGTGAACTGGGTGAGCAAAAAGAAGCTATCTTTGGCGTGCCTTTACCAGAAAAACAAGGTGAATTTAGACGTTTCTGCAAAGCGCTAGGCGGGCGGATAATTACCGAGTTTAATTATCGCCAAAGTGATGCGAATAACGCGAATGTATTTGTGGGTGTTAAATTAAAAGGTGGTAGTGATGAATATCAGCAACTACTTACCTCTCTTGAGAACAAAGATTATAGCCCTGTAGATTTATCGAAAAACGAGCTTTCTAAGCTTCATGTACGCCATATGATTGGCGGCAAAATCACTAACACAGAAACTGTATTTACTTTCGAATTCCCTGAGTATCCAGGCGCTTTGATGGCGTTTTTAGACACTCTCGGTGAACAGTTTAATATTAGTTTATTCCACTACCGTAATCATGGTGCAGCGTCTGGTCTTGTTATGGTTGGGTTTGAGCTAAAGTCTACGCAGCAAGAGGAGTTTGATCACCACTTGAATTCACTAGGCTATCGGTATGAAGAAGTGACCGATAACCCAGCGTATCAAATGTTCTTACGTTAAGGGTTTAACGTTCGGTCAAAGAAATTCGTAATGGTATGGTAGAGGTGAACACCGGTTTGTTTACCTCTAATACTGTGTTTCTTACCTGGGTAATCCATAGACTCAAATTGCTTAGCATTGTCTTGTAAATATTTATACAGCTTGGTGCTATGAGTAAACAAGACATTGTCGTCAGCCATACCGTGGTATATCAATAAATCAGCCTTTAAGTCTTTCGCATAGGGAAACACAGATGATTGGGTGTAGGCATTGTCGTCTGTGGTGGGGTTACCCATGTAACGCTCGGTATAATGGGTGTCGTATAAACGCCAGTCCGTTACTGGAGCACCAGCAACGCCGGCTGCAAAATAATCTCCTGCTTTAAACATGGTCATTAGCGTCATGTAGCCACCGTAGGAGTGACCATGAATACCAATACGGTCTTTATCCACATAAGGCAAGCTTGCTAAAAATTCTGCGCCTAAAACCTGATCTTTAACTTCTATTTCACCCATTTTTTTATAAATAGGGTCTTCAAACGCTTTACCGCGAAAGTTTGAACCGCGATTATCTAATGTGAAAACAACGTAGCCCTTGTCTACCCAGTGTTGTAGTAGTAAGCCTCGTCTACCCGCCCAGCGGTTTGTAACCATTTGAGCGTGAGGGCCACCATACACAAATACAATGGCAGGGTGTTTGTCTTTAATTACTTTAGGCGTATACAAACGGTAATGTAAGTCA
>CAYUZL010000498.1:0-5229 GCA_964449725.1 uncultured Alteromonas sp.
CACCAATAAGCCACAGTTGAGTTTTGAAAACGGACGCCACCTTGTGGTTGAGTCGGCCCTTGATAGTCCATTTATTGCGAATCCATTAACCTTAAATGATCAGCGAAAAATGCTAGTTATTACTGGCCCAAACATGGGCGGTAAATCTACGTATATGCGACAAACTGCACTGATTGTACTCATGGCTCACATTGGCGCTTTTGTACCTGCTGATAATGCGTTTATTGGCCCCTTTGATAGTATATTCACCCGTATTGGCGCGTCCGATGATTTGGCTTCAGGCCGCTCTACGTTTATGGTAGAAATGACCGAAACCGCAACCATTTTGAACAACGCCAGTGAAAATGCCTTAGTACTGATGGACGAAATAGGACGAGGTACCAGTACCTATGATGGCCTATCTCTCGCCTGGGCGTGTGCAGACTATTTAGCGAGCCATTTACATGCCTTTACCCTTTTCGCAACGCACTATTTCGAATTAACTGCATTGCCGGAAAAGCTCGATAGAGTCGCAAACGTACATGTAAATGCGAAAGAATATAAAGACACAGTAAAATTCATGCATACCATTACTGATGGCGCAGCCAACAAAAGTTATGGATTGCAAGTGGCAAAACTTGCCGGTGTTCCCGACGTCGTGATCCGTTCAGCGAAGCAACAACTGCAAAAACTTGAAACAACTCAAGGGGCTAGCGGAGAAAGTGCACAACTTGATTTACTTCAAACAACAGAAGAAATACCGTCACTTCCACCTCATTGGCAAGCACTACAAGCGCAGCTAGACGAGTTAGATCCCGACAGTTTAACGCCCAAAGCCGCATTAGACTGGGTTTATGAAATTAAGCGATTGTTTCAAGGCTGACACTTGCGTATACTTATGCGCCGTCCAAACGCCAAATTTTTACCTCTAAATCAGAGTGATTGTTCTATACTCTTTTACACAGAGGCATATTGCGTTATTGCCGTTCAATCATAGCCTAGGTTTTGCATGACACATTATATTTTTGTCACCGGTGGTGTTGTTTCATCATTGGGTAAAGGCATTGCAGCAGCTTCGCTTGCAGCCATTCTTGAAGCACGTGGTCTTTCAGTTACCATGTTGAAGCTCGACCCTTACATTAACGTAGATCCCGGCACCATGAGCCCGATCCAACACGGAGAAGTGTTTGTCACCGACGATGGTGCAGAAACTGACTTGGATCTCGGTCACTACGAGCGTTTTATTCGCACGCACATGACTCGCCGTAATAACTTTACCACAGGTAGAGTATACGAAGAGGTATTAAAAAGAGAACGTCGAGGCGACTATTTAGGCGCCACAATTCAAGTGATCCCTCATATTACCAATGAAATCAAACGCCGTGTTATCGACGGTGCTGAAGGTCATGATGTTGCTATTGTTGAAATTGGCGGCACTGTAGGTGATATCGAATCTCAACCATTCTTAGAAGCCATTCGACAACTAGGTACAGAGTTAGGTCGTGATGCGGCAATGTACATGCACCTTACGTTGGTTCCTTATATGGCGGCATCAGGCGAAGTCAAAACCAAGCCTACGCAACACTCAGTAAAAGAGCTGCGCTCTATTGGTATACAACCTGACATACTTGTTTGTCGTTCGTCAGGTGCCCTTCCAGCCGTAGAACGTTCAAAAATTGCGTTGTTTACCAATGTTGCAGATAAAGCCGTTATTTCGTTGAAAGATGTAGACAGTATTTATCGGATACCTGCCATTCTAAAAGCACAAGGTATGGACCAGTTGGTTGTTGACCGCTTTGGTCTGGAATGCGAAGAAGCAGATTTGTCTGAATGGGAACAAGTACTTTACGCTGAATCAAACCCAACAGATGAAATTGACATTGCCTTGGTTGGTAAATATGTGGAATTACCCGATGCATATAAATCGGTCAATGAAGCATTAAAACACGCAGGGTTGAAAAACAGACTCAGCGTTAATATACATTATGTCGACTCTCAAGATATCGAAAGTAAAGGGAATACTATCTTAAGTGCCTATGACGCAATACTTGTTCCCGGTGGTTTTGGAGAGCGAGGCATAGAAGGTAAGATAGCCGCAGCTCAATATGCCCGAGAAAACAAAGTCCCTTATTTAGGTATTTGTTTAGGAATGCAGGTTGCGTACATCGAATATGCCCGTAATGTCGCTAAGATGGAAAACGCAAACAGTTCCGAATTTGATCCTAAGACACCGTACCCTGTGGTCGGTTTAATTACTGAATGGCTTGAAAGCGATGGCAGTACTGAAACACGGGATCAGAATTCAGATTTAGGCGGCACTATGCGCCTTGGGAAGCAACTGTGTCATTTGCTTCCCAATACTAAGGTACATGAAGCGTACCAGAGTGAAGAAATTTATGAGCGCCACAGACATAGATACGAAGTTAACAATAACTTGCGTGATCAAATTGAAGCGGCGGGATTAAAAGTAAGTGGTTTGTCTACCGATAAACGACTAGTAGAAGTAATAGAAATACCCGATCACCCTTGGTTTGTTGCAGGTCAATTCCACCCTGAATTCACTTCCACACCTAGAGATGGTCATCCTCTTTTCACTGGTTTTGTAGCTGCGGCAGGACAAAACCATAAAGAAAATAACTGATACAACAGACTGTTGAGGAAATAAAATGGCGAAAATCGCACGCATTGTAGGTCGTGAAATAATGGACTCTCGTGGTAACCCCACTGTAGAGGCAGATGTTTATCTTGAAAGCGGCGCAATGGGCCGCGCTGCTGCTCCAAGCGGCGCATCAACGGGTTCACGTGAAGCACTTGAATTACGCGACGGTGACAAAAGCCGTTATTTAGGTAAAGGCGTAACAAAAGCTGTTGCCGCTATAAACGACGTTATTGCACCAGCGCTTCTTGGTAAAGACGCAATTGCACAAAGTGACGTAGACCAAGTGATGCTTGATTTAGACGGCACAGAAAACAAAGAAACTCTAGGTGCAAATGCAATCCTAGCAGTATCACTTGCCAATGCAAAAGCCGCAGCTATCGAAAAAGGCGTGGCACTTTACGAGCATATTGCTGACTTAAACGGTACTCCAGGAGAGTACAGCATGCCAGTGCCTATGATGAATATCATCAACGGTGGCGAGCACGCTGACAACAACGTTGATATTCAAGAATTTATGGTTCAGCCTGTTGGCGCGAAAAGCTTTAAAGAAGCATTGCGTATGGGCGCTGAAATTTTCCATAACTTGAAGAAAGTGCTTTCTGCTAAAGGTTTAAATACTGCAGTAGGTGACGAAGGTGGTTTTGCTCCTAACCTTGCGTCTAACGAAGAAGCATTATCTGTAATTACTCAAGCCGTTGAAGCGGCCGGTTATAAAATGGATGTAGATGTCACTCTTGCATTAGATTGTGCATCATCTGAATTCTTCAAAGACGGCAAATATGACTTATCGGGTGAAGGTAAAGCCTTTGATCCGTCTGCGTTCACTGATTACCTAGCAGATCTTGCTGCACGTTACCCTATCGTGTCTATCGAAGACGGCATGGATGAAAGTGATTGGGCGGGTTGGAAAGAACTGACTGATAAAATCGGTGATAAAGTTCAATTAGTGGGTGACGATTTATTCGTAACTAACACAAAAATCCTTAAGCGCGGTATCGACGAGAAAATCGGCAACAGCATTTTGATTAAATTTAATCAAATTGGATCATTGACCGAAACCTTGAATGCAATCAAAATGGCAAAAGATGCAGGCTTTACAGCAGTAATTTCACATCGCTCTGGCGAAACTGAAGATGCAACTATTGCTGACCTTGCTGTAGGCACTGCTGCAGGTCAAATTAAAACAGGTTCTCTTTGCCGATCAGATCGTGTTGCTAAGTACAATCAACTACTTCGTATCGAAGAAGTACTTGGTAGCAAAGCTGTATACCGCGGCCGAGAAGAAATTAAAGGTCAATAATTTGTTAGTGGGGCTATGAGCGATAAACAAACTGATATTTTTTCTGTTGATCAATCGCCTAGTCCCGAACTTGCGAATTTTGCTGAGCTGTGCAGCGCTTTATACGAGCGAGAATTGCATAGCTTAGCGCATTCTTCTATAGGTCAACCTTCGCTGCTCAAGCGAAGACTCGCTGGTTTGCCGTACCACGTAAAAAATATTGCTCATTACTTATGCCAGCATAATAGCCCTCTAAACGTCGATGTTCACAATGCCAGCTTTCAATTTAAACAAGCTGTAAAAGTTCCGACTCGTACCGCAAATGCAGATAAAAATTACGCTTGGTACTCTCAACACGCAACGCCCGGTCTTGTCGTTCCCATTTATATAGAAGACATAGATGGCCATCATATCGAATTAGATTGTGTCGACCGGATCGATAAAGAAACGAAAACACTGCACACCAACAAATTCGGCTGGTTTGATTTCTATGGAAAACCTACAGAGCAAACTCGCGGTATCCTAGTTAAACAACTCAACAAACCCAGCAAAGCCATCATGCAATCAGCATGTTGTGGACATGTGTGGAACCATAAAAACCGCGTATTACCTCGGGTACTCAGTTTAAGAGAGTTGCTATTGTCATCACAAATTGATTGGAAACGATTTACACTACTTAAAAAGTCAGGTTAAGCCTTTAGTTGTCCAAATTACCTACTTAATCGCGATATTGACCACAACGCTGTATAAGAAAAAACAACAAAAGCAATAAAATCAAATAGTTAAATGGTTGGCACTAATATTGATTGTTCATATGAAAAACAACTCATAAGTAACGAGCAGGAAATTGGCATGTCCAAAGTAACACTGAAATATCTTTTCACTAGCGCATTATGTGTAATAGGTTTATCCGGTTGTATTATTCACGTAAATGGATCAACACAAAGCGCAACCATTAAAGAAAGCAAAACACTCACATTAGATACCCAAGACCTCGATAGCATACATATTGATGCAGGCGCAGGAAGCTTGTCGTTAACCGGGCAAGATGACATTAGCAAAATCAGTGTACAAGCAAGTATTCATACTACAGAAGAACGCAATTATAAACTGACTCTAGTAAAAGAACACAATACCGCATATTTAGTCGCTAAGCCGGCTTCTGGTATCAATGTTAATTGGGGACAATCTCCGCAGATTAATTTGGATATTATTGTGCCTAGCCATTTAATTACTGAAATAAAAGACGGCTCAGGTCCAATTCAGGTGTCCAATCTAAATAAAGGGTTAATCATTGATGACTCTTCAGGTG
>CAYUZL010000499.1:0-2624 GCA_964449725.1 uncultured Alteromonas sp.
GTACCGATACTAATAGGTTAATTCTGCCTATTTGCTATTCTCTTGATAGCGAGAATGATTTAGCCGATATCGCTAAACGTACTCAATTGAGTAAAGACGAAGTGGTGGGTTTGCACAGTTCATCTTGTTATCAAGTTTATGCCATAGGGTTTGCGCCAGGGTTTGCCTACATGGGCTTTGTTCCTGAACAATTAGCAGTACCACGAAAAACCACACCCAGAGTTCGAGTTCCCAAAGGAGCCGTCGCCATTGCCGACGCACAAACAGCTATTTACCCTGACTCATCGCCAGGTGGTTGGAATATTGTTGGTTACTGCCCTTTGAATTTAGTGACCCCAGAGTATAAAAAAGTGTCTCCCTTTGATGTAGGACAACAGGTGGGCTTTGAAGTTATCGACGCTAATGAATATAAAACATGTGAAGGAATGCCCTGGTATGAAGCCAATAGTTAAACTAGACAATACTGGGCTATTGAGTTTACTGGTAAATAGTGGCAATCGCGGTTTTCAGCATCAAGGCATAACGGTAGCTGGACCAATGGACGAACAAGCATTTAATTGTGCTAATTTTTTGTTAGGCAATACATTATGCGCACAGTCGTATACCTCAGAAGGCATAGGCGAAATAACCTTAACAACCTTGCAAGACACTCATATAGCGGTAACGGGCCCTAACGTCAGTGTGCATGTTAATGGCGGTGAAGTATTGGCTTGGGCCTCATTATTTGTTGCAAAAAGCAGTGAAATTACAATAAAACCGAATAAAAATGGACAGTTAGGACAACGGTATTACTTCGCTATTGAAGGCGGTTTTGGCGTAATCGATAACACATTGATGGGGATTAAGCCTTTACAAAAAGGGCAATCTTTGTTGTCAAAAAATACGTCAAAAAACACATCGAAACAAGATATTGAGGAAGCGTGGTTACCTAGCCCTGACTATTCGTTAACCAAACCGCTTCGGGTAATTGTTGGTTATCAAGGTAACAGTATGTCAGGCGCGGTACTGGCCCAGTTTTTTAACCAAAGTTATCAAGTGTCACCTAACAGTAATCGTATGGGATACCGTCTTGAAGGCAAACCCCTTTCGTTACCCAGTACAAGTCTATATTCTGAAGGACTTGATAAAGGTGCTATTCAAATTCCGCCTAACGGGCAACCCATTGTGATGCTGGCAGACAGGCAAACCTTGGGGGGCTACCCTAAAATTGGTGCCGTTGCAGCCGTGGATATTCCTCGTTTGGTACAAGCTTTACCGAGTGAAAAGTTACATTTTAGTCCTATTGACGTTTACCAAGCGCGAAATTTAATGCGTTTGCAAAAACAAAAAATGAATCGATTAATTACTGAGAGTCAAACATGAACAATATTGCATATTTAAATGGACAATGGTCTAAGCTTGAAGAGACTAAAGTAAATGTATTGGATCGAGGGTTTTTGTTTGGCGATGGCATTTACGAAGTTATTCCCGTGCATCACAGTAAGCCTGTGGCATTAGAAGCACACATTGAACGTTTGCAATCAGGATTAAGTGCTATTGGTATTGATACTGATAGGGCTTTACTTTCTATACGCACTATCATTGCCGAGATTATAGAAAGAAATACCAATGAAGGCTGTCCGTACCAAGGGCTATATATTCAAATTACTCGCGGTGCTGATATCAAGCGCCACCATAGTTTTCCACAAAATGTAGCACCTACACAATTTGCGTTTATGTTCGAAATGGCTTCTCCACCGTTGCAGGACCGAACATTGGTGAAAGGGTTGGAAGTGGGAATTGAGCAAGATTTACGCTGGCGTCGTTGTCATATTAAATCAACCTCACTGTTAGGAAACGTACTGCATTTTCAAGAAGGGGCTGACGGTGGTTATAGCGAAACTATTTTGTATAACGGTAACAATGAAGTAACGGAAGCCAGTGCGTGTAATGTTTTTGTCGTGATTAATGGTGTGGTGTTAACCGCCCCTTTAGATAATCAATTATTACCAGGTATTACAAGGCAATTAGTGATTAAGGCAATTCAAAAACACACGGATATACAGGTTGAAGAACGATTTTTCGATTTAGAGACTCTGTATTCAGCAGAAGAGGTATGGTTAACCAGCTCGACTAAAGAAATTGCACCGGTTACTTGTGTAAATGGTCGTGTTATTGGTGATGGAAGCGCTGGGGAAATATGGGAGAGAGCGATAATCGCTCTCTCTAAAATCAAATACGATTAATCAGGCTGACAATCTTCATCAATACACTCACCATACAAATACAAGCTGTGGTGAGTAAGCTTAATGTTGTGCTTTTTCGCGATTTGTTCTTGGCGATCTTCAATGATTGGGTCTTCAAACTCAATCACTTTGCCACATTTTAAGCACACTAAATGGTCGTGATGATCTTTATGGCTAATTTCAAAGACCGACTTACCACCTTCAAAGTGGTGTCTATTTAATATACCTGCATCGTCAAACTGGTTAAGAACGCGGTAAACCGTTGCTAAACCAATTTCTTCACCCTGTTCTATTAGTAACTTGTACACGTCTTCGGCACTAATATGCTGGTTGTCAGGTTTTTGGAGTATTTCTAATATTTTTAAACGGGGTAGTGTAACTTTAAGGCCCGCTTTTTTC
>CAYUZL010000500.1:0-7489 GCA_964449725.1 uncultured Alteromonas sp.
CGGGTAACTTAGATCCTAAGTTATCGATGGAAATTATTAGCTTATTCGAAGAATTTAACCGTGCAGGGGTTGCGGTGTTAATAGCAACCCATGACTTAGGCTTGATTGCACGAATGCGATATCGAACGTTAACACTCAAGAAAGGGCGAATGATTACCGATGGGTTAGGCGGCCCTTCAGGGGATTTCCAATGAGTATTCTATTTTCGCAAGTGAAAAAAGGCGCTGATGAGCGCAAAAAAGTTGGCGTGTTTCAGCGCATTATCATGTTTTTCGTTAGCCATATTCGTCAAGCTGTAGGTAGCTTGGGTGAGTTGTGGCGCCAACCTATGGCAAGCTTAATGACTGTGGCAGTATTGGGGTTGAGTATTACCTTACCTGGCACGTTATATATTATGGTAAAAAATATTGAAAAAATGACTGCCGGTTGGGACCAAGCTGCAGAAATTTCATTATTTTTATCGCCCCAGACTTCGTCTAGTTCTGCCCAGCAACTTGTTGCTAGACTGTCTACTTGGTCAGAAATAGAAACCGTGGTTTATATTCCTGCCGACGATGCCCTTGAAGAGTTTAAGCTACTTTCTGGTTTAGGTGATGCATTAGCCTATTTACCTGATAACCCTTTACCCAATGTTATTTTAGTAGCGCCAGCAACAAAACATACCACTCCAAGAGCAGCTAAGGCCCTTTTAGAGCGTTTACAGTCTCAACGTGAGGTTGATACGGGAAAGCTTGATATCGAATGGTTAGAGCGTTTATACGCGTTGGTTAACATAGCCCGAGATCTGGTCTTTTTGATTGGAGGTCTGTTGTTTGTGTCTGTGGTGTTGATTATTGGGAACACTATACGATTGAATATTCTGTCTCAACGAGAAGAAATATTAGTCATGAAACTAGTTGGTGCGACAGATGCGTTTATTCATAGACCCTTTTTATACACGGGTTTTTGGTATGGGTTTCTCGGTGGAATGCTGGCTTGGATCGCCATCATAGCGATTTTGTGGTGGATGGGGGCGAGCATACAAAGTTTTGCTGCCTTGTATGAAAAAGAGTTTTACATAACAGGACTAACGGGGTCGGCGCTATTCACACTACTTGGCGTATCGGTGTTACTGGGCGTGATAGGATCGGCAATGTCTGTACATAGACATGTACGTTCTATTGAGCCGAGCTAGTCTACTGCTCGGCTTGGAAAGTAAGCGGAAATACTTTGTCTAACACCATTTCCCCAGACAATGGATTGATTGTAAATTCCATGGAGTTCTTTTTGGTCTATGTCTAATATACGAGATTGTTGAATTACCGTTAACCACACTGCACTTTCGAATGCTTTGACTAAAGATAAATAGGAAGCAAACTCTTCATTTTGGCCTAACAACGCATTTTTCACTTTGTCCACAAGAGGCAACTGTTCGAGAACATCAAACATAGATTGATCTAGTAGACTTTCTAGTAAAGAAAATAGCCCTATCAAAAAGCCGTAGGGGGGATTCTGATCTAACTTTCTGCGTTGTGATAATAAATCAAAAAACTTTGCTCTTACCAATGACATATGAATAAGCTCAATGGTTTTGTCATCGCTTAAATTCGCTAAAGAGAGAAGTGCAATGAATTTTTTAATTTCAACTTCACCCATAAAATTTAGCGCGTGTTTCAATGACGAAATTTGATAGCGTTTGTTAATTGTTGGATTGTTGATAAATTTTAGCAATAAAAATGATAATGCGGCGTCCCGTTCTATGATGTTATTAATACGTTCGATATCAAAAGACGATTTCGAACTTTCGCCCATTAAATCAATAAGATTTAATTTTGATGCAGGTAGGTTTCGCTGTATACGTTGTTCTGGTTGAGCAAAGAAATAACCTTGGAATAAATCAAATCCCATGTCTTTGCATCTATTAAAGTCATCATATGTTGCTACTTGTTCAGCGATTAACTGAATATTGAATTTTGATAATAATGTAATATGTGTTTTTAATTCATCGGAATCGACCTGAGCGATATTGATTTTAACAATATCAGCTGATTCAAATAGCATTTCCGTTCTGCTGTTAATAGTAAGATTGCTCAAAGCAATTCTGAAACCTAATGGCTTTATTTTGTGACAAGCACTTAAAATTTCATTCTCATCGTCCTTTGACACATCGAATTCTATTATGACTGACTCTGGCTGTAATAGAGGGGGTAAACATTCGTCGAGCATCTGAGGGTCGATAGTAATGAAAGACGTTTTTTCGGCACAAATGTCGTCTAATCCAAGAGCGTTGAATTTTTCTGATAATTTTTGTTTACTTGGGCTCGCTTTTTCAGGAAGCGCCCCACCTTTACCATCTCTAAAAATGAGTTCATAGGCAAAAACGTTTTTATTATGATCGAGTATTGGCTCTCTGGCGATGAATGCAAACATTGTGGGACAAAACACTGATAGTTGAATATACAGACATTAACCTTAGCTTAAACTTTACAATGGGTCTAATTATTAAAGTGATTGCTTTTGAAGGAGTTATTTTAATTAATGTAGGTAAGTTTGAGGTAAAACGTATTTTTCTCTTACTTTCACAAGTAATTGTTGAAATCTTATTGAATTTAGCTAATTTAATAGCAGACTTAAAAAAAATGAAAACTAATTTTTATTTTGTAGGTCTTGATATATGTAACAGGAATCTATACATACTATAAATCGGTCAAAGATGACTCGTAAAATTAAATACTGTTTGCTATTATCAAGCGTCCAGTACAGAGGTGATAAATGAGCAATTCAACAACTATGGCATTACCCGCACTTCAAAGTGGCAGTCTTGAATCGTATATTCAGGCCGTTAGCGGGATAAATATGTTGTCAGCAGACGAAGAAAGGCAATTGGCTGAAAAATTACGTGCGGACGACGATATAGAGTCGGCTCGTAGGCTCGTTATGTCTCATTTGCGCTTTGTTGTTCATATTGCAAAATCTTATAGTGGCTATGGCCTCCCTCAAGCTGACTTGGTTCAAGAAGGCAACATAGGCTTGATGAAGGCGGTTAAGCGTTTCGATCCTACAGTAGGTGTTCGTCTGGTTAGCTTTGCTGTTCATTGGATTAAAGCTGAAATTCATGAGTTCGTATTAAAAAATTGGCGCATCGTAAAAGTTGCGACAACGAAAGCGCAACGTAAACTCTTCTTTAATCTTCGAAAAGCGAAAAAACGTTTGGGTTGGTTTACTCATGATGAAGTGCAAACTGTTGCAAGAGAACTAGGTGTAAGCACTAAAGAAGTTCTTCAGATGGAAGCGCGTATGAGTTCTCAAGATCAAGCCTTTGACTTGAGTGCTGATGATGATGAAAATACTAACTTTGCACCTGCACAATATTTAGAAGACAAAACCACTGATGTTGAGATGGATGTCATTAATAACGATTGGGATGCAAATGCAACCAAACGTCTTTATTCTGCTCTCAAAACATTAGATGAGCGTAGCCAGCATATTATTGAGACGCGCTGGTTAACGGATGACAAGTCAACATTGCAGGATTTAGCCGATCAATATGAAGTGTCTGCTGAACGAGTTCGCCAAATTGAAAAGAACGCAATGAAGAAGTTACAGTCTGCTATGGCAGCTTAGCTCTTTTATATATTTCATATTGGTTTAAAAAGCAGTGATTTATCACTGCTTTTTTTGTGGTAAAACCCAATATTTTCCTTCGAATTCGGCTACAGGGTTATCGCCATCGAATACATTCACTTTGATATCAAAAGGGCATTTTTCCCCACGCTCTAATTTATCAAAGGTGCCGGACATATCAGTGATGTCGCATATAGCTTTAGGATTAGAGGTGACGGGTTTGTGATAGTGTATATCGCCATCGCCAAGTACAATTTCGCCTTTTAATCCACGCTTTTTTAATTGCAGATAAATAAGGCCCCAGCCTGTTAACGTACTGAGTGAAAATATACTGCCAGCAAACATAGTGCCGTGTATGTTGATATTTTTATTTAGCGATGATACGACTTCTAGCTGATAGCCGGTATACCTATGAAGTTTAATCCCCATATGATGTGAAATAGGGATTGTTTCTTCCCATGTTTTTTGTAGCTCAGCGCACCAATCAGGATGGCGGAGAGGGGAGTTTTTATCATCGAAGCGTTTAACCATTTGAAGGCGTTTTAACATGCCAAGTTCGTTAGCCGCTTCACCTTCACTACAAAACCCACAACCGCTAAAAAAGGCAACAGATGTTTCTCTACTATTTGTTATAGCGCGAGTGGCTCCTAATTCCATAGCGACTTGTTCTAACTCTGACATAATTGATTGACCAAGTCCCTTGTGTCTGTATTGGGGAGACACCGCAATATGTCGAATTTGAGCTTCTTCAGCGGTATTAAGATGAACACGCCCACAGGCGACTATGTGACCGTCATCGTTTAAAATGATTCTATGTTCACTAATCTGTTCATATTCGTCTCTCTCAGAGCCAGGGGGGAAGTTCCAGGGCTCTCTCAGGTGAAGCCAGCGGAAATGGAAGTATGCTTCTCGCAATTCGTCCGAATCGGGGGCCTTAGTGGTGAACATAATCAGTCTCTTGTTATTAGTTATTTATGCAAAAAGTAACAGGTCCATCATTGACTAATTTGACTTGCATATCAGCGCCAAATTGACCTGATTGCACAGCTATTCCCATCGAAGCTAACGCATTGATAAACGCGATGTAAAGGCGCTTCCCTTGCTCTGGAGATGCTCCTTTCGAGAATCCTGGGCGGTTTCCACTTTGCGTATCCGCGACTATGGTAAATTGTGATACTACTAATGCAGCGCCATTTGCCTGCTTAATATTAAGGTTCATTTTACCCTGTTCGTCATTAAAGAATCTAAACTTACTGATTTTTGAAGCCAATTTTACCGCATGCTCTTCTGTGTCCGATTTCTCAACACCTAGCAAGATAACGCAGCCGTGATCGATCTCGCTAATTTTACTGTTATCAACAGTGACACTCGCACTGGTTACCCGTTGAATGACTGACTTCATTTTAGATACTTCGCTACTTGCCTTGATGCCTGAATTAACGCATTAGATATTCCAGGTTCAGATGTACTATGTCCTGCTGATGGAATGATATTCAATTCACTATTCTCCCAGCGCTTATGCAGTTCGTAAGATTGGTCGATACTACAAACGGTATCATAACGACCATGAATAATGATGCCAGGAATATGAGCAACTTTTTGTATATTATCTAAGATGAAATTTTCTTCAATAAAGCTGTTATTTGCTAAATAATGACACTCTAATATCGCAATATTTGCCATTGTAGTGAGTGGAGTATTGCTAAAGGTGCTGTAATTGTTTGGCATACTTAAACGGCTAATACGCTCTTCCCATTGGTACCAAGCTTTTACTGCTTGTGTTTTTTGTAACTCATTTTCACTGTTAAGTAGTGCAATAAATTTCTGGCATAACTCAGTCACATTTTGGGCTGAGTGAATAGGGTCAATGAATTGGCCGTACTGGTCGGGAAATAACTTTGCCGCTCCGCCGTTGGGACCTAAAAACCACTCTATATCTTGCTTTCTAGATAAAAAGGTTCCTCTCAAAATAAGTGCGTCTACAGAAGAAGGGGCGTCAATCGCCAACAGTAAACCCAGTGTCGTTCCCCAAGATCCTCCAAAAATTGTCCATTTATCGATGTTTAGGTGTTTACGCAGGGAATGTAAATCACTAATGAGGTGGGCTGTTGTATTATGTTGTAATTGGTTTTGAGGGCTTGATAGGCCACACCCTCGTTGGTCGCAACCAATAATATTAAATACATTGGGATCAAAGAAACGAGCAAATCCTGGGGGTAGCCCAGCGCCAGGCCCACCATGAAGGAACAATACAGGTAAGCCATTGGGGTTGCCTGCCAATTGAAAGTGCATGCGATGCTTATTGGTAATGTCTAAAAAACCAGTATGATAGGGTTCTATTTCTGGATACAGCATAACGTCCGTTGTGTCTGGTACTTATTAGTTTACTTTATATAATTGTTAACAGTACGTGGAGTTTGTATGTCTGGTCAAGGTTCTGGTGGAAATGTTATTGCCGCAATATGCAGTTTTTTTATAGTTGGATTAGGGCAGCTTGTCCAAGGCCGTATTTTAGCTGCTATTAGTTTTTTCTTATTGAGTTACGTTTTTTATGCCCTTTCAGCTACAGGTATTCTTTTTTTTCTATGGCCTGTAGGGGCTATTTTTCATTTATGGTCAATAATTAGTGCGGCACGTTATAAAGGGTAGGGGAAATCATGTTTCGAATATTAGTCATTTGTATATTGAGCTTTAGTTTGTTGGGATGTCAAAGCGCTTACTACGGCGCATGGGAAAAACTTGGCGTAGAAAAAAGAGAAATCTTGGTAGACCGTGTCGAAAATGCGAAAGAAAGTCAAGAAGATGCACAGGAGCAATTTGCATCGGCCTTGGAAGAGTTATCTTCGTTAATTGTATTTGATGGTGGCGATTTACAAGACATTTATGAAGACTTGAGTGACGAACTGGCTCGTAGTGAAGCTGCTGCAGAAGACGTTACCTCAAGAGTAAATAAAGTCGACAGTGTCGCTCAGGCGTTGTTTGTAGAATGGGAAGAGGAAATACAAGTATTTACTAATGCTACTTATAAACGAGAAAGTACAAAAAAGCTGAATGAAACTCAGCGCCAATACAATGGTTTAATGCGTTCAATGAGACGTGTTGAAAAAAGTATGGCCCCAGTTTTGGTTACGTTAAAAGATAATGTTCTTTATTTAAAACACAACTTAAATGCGAATGCCATTGGTGCGTTGAAAGGCGAGCTCACTTCTGTAAAAGAAGATGTAAATGTTTTAATTACCGAAATGAATAAGGCGATTGAAGAATCTAATGCATTTATTGAATCAATGGAAAATCAGTAATTATTGACTCTCAAAACCAGAAGGAGCGTTAATGCACCTTCTGGTTTTTTTAAACCTGTTCGTTCTGAGGCTCAAATGTCTCTTCGATGCTACACGTAAATTCAGCACCTACTAATACCACTATCCACGATAGATAAACCCAGACAAACAAAATCGGTATGACTGCTAAAGCGCCGTATATAAGCTCATAAGACGGAAAATGAGTAACGTAGAGGGCAAACCCTTTCTTTGATGCTTCAAACAGCAGTGTGGCTAAGCAAGCACCGAAAAAGGCATATTTAGGCTTAACTCTTTTATTGGGGACGACCATATATAAAATCAGAAAAGTAATTAACGCAGTAAATACGGGGACTAGCTTTAGCAAAAATGTCCCTAGTCCAGGTGTGTAACTTTCTGCGTAAGTGGCAATACCTGTAAGGTACGAACTAATAACGACACTCGATCCCATCAATAGTGGACCAAGAGAAATCACCATCCAGTAGATCGCAAAAGTGAACACTTTCGGGCGAGTAATTTGAGTGCGCCATATGGAATTAAGGGTTTTGTCGATATTGGAAATCAGCATTAACGCAACGATAAGTAACGAC
>CAYUZL010000501.1:0-4534 GCA_964449725.1 uncultured Alteromonas sp.
TTTCAGCCCTGGGTAAAACCTTGTCGTTACAAGGCGAAAGTCATTTTTATGTACCCGATTGGGGAATAACTGCAGAAATAAAGAAAAGTAGTGAAGCTGACTGTAAGACCCTGCTTTTTAACTATGAATGTTTAGTCGATGATAAATTCGAAGTTAAAGCTGTGAATTCCCAAGAGTATCTAAACATAGGTAAGGGAAAAGGAAAACGAGTTAAGAAGTTGTTTAAAGAAAAGCAAGTCCCACCTTGGTGTCGTGAAAATACCCTTGCTCTACTTCACAATGACCTTGTAATCGCGTTTATTCACGCAATGGGTATCTCTCCTATGAGACGCCCATTGGCTGATGTTCATGCATTAGATAACCGTGCTTGCCTTGTTGTTTCACGTCATATAAAGCACGATCAGCACGTTTGAATATTTGCACTATGTTTTCACTCTTAGTGGATAAGGTACCACCAATACTTACGGTGACATCGTGCCGTTTCAATAGGAGAGAGCTTGCCGCGTTCCGCATGATCCGTTGAGCAACTTTGTCTACTATTTCCGGTGAATTGGTGTTGAGTAAACAACAAAATTCGTCGCCGCCAAATCGATATGCTTTTTCATCTGCTCTGAGCGAATTGTTAAGCACACTAGTAAAGGCAATAAGTACACTGTCTCCCTCGTCATGACCAAAGTTATCATTAACCGATTTGAAGTTATCTAAATCAATAACGAGTAACCCAAACTGAGTTCGATTTCGCTGAGAGGTTTGCTTTATTGTTGTACTGTCTTCATTGAATGAAGCTCTGTTGCCTAGTCCGGTAAGTGCGTCTTTCGTGGCAAGTCGGCTTAATCGAGAAAAGCACAGAGCATGTGTTAGCGAATGAGAAAATGTATCGTGTAGTGTGGTTAACAGTGTATTTTCAGTACGAGAAATACAGCGCGAAAATTTGTAGCGCATAGTGGGTTGCATTACAATTGAATCATGTACTGTGGACATCACGTTTAACGATATCTCACAGTCATATACATAAGGCTTTCCATGAGATAGGTTTATATCTTCGCTAACTAATGAAAGCGAATTAACGGGTAAAGCCCGTTTTAAATGCGAATAAAACAGGTTCAATAGCTCTTCAACATCCACTGTTTTTATTATCTTCATGAGTAATTCATTGATAAATTGCACACTATTAAGTTCGCTATGAGCTTGAAAGGGTACAATAGAATCTTGAATAGTACCTTCGTAGCTAGATGTTGACGATTCCAAGTTTTTTCTCCCAATTTGGCCTTTGGTTAGACCTTGTAATTGCGTAGGATATATAATTAACTTATTGGGCTAATGCATTAACTGTGCCTAATTTAAAAGTCAGTAATTTGGCAGAGTGCTTTTAGTTATTAAGTGGAACAAACGACTATGAATGAAAGAGACGAATACTGGATGGGCAAGGCAATGAAGCTGGCCAGATTCGCACAATCAAAAGGTGAAATTCCTGTTGGGGCAATACTGGTACAGAATGACAAGCTAATTGCGTCTGGGTGTAACTTGTCGATAACCTTGAATGACCCGTCTGCTCATGCGGAAATGATTGCGATACGCAGAGCAGGGCAAAAGCTGAACAACTACCGAATTGTAAATACAACCTTATATGTGACGTTAGAGCCGTGCCCAATGTGCGCCGGTTTGTTAGTTCACTCTCGTATATCACGATTGGTCTTTGGCGCATCTGATTTGAAAACGGGGGCAGCAGGCAGTGTAATGGATATATGTAACCATGCAGTGTTGAATCATCAGATTGATGTTGAGCCTGACGTACTTAAAGAAGACTGCAGTCAGCTAATATCGATGTTCTTTAGAAAAAGAAGAGAAGAAAAAAAGAATAAAAAAGCAAAATAGAAGGGACTAGCGCAGAAAAGTGGGTTGTAAAAGCTCAACTGGAGGGTAGTTGAGCAAGCTCAGATTCAGTATATTGGTGTTGTTTTCTTCTTTGTAACACTCTTTGATGTAAGCGCTTTAATAACACTCTGCGTCTTGTATTATTTCTCAATTTTATATTCCTATTGTTTATTTAACTGTGTAGTTATTTGATTTTGCATAGTTACCCTTATAAATAAGACCGTTTTATTACAGTTAAGTTGCGTTTTAAGATCAATTAGCTGTTAGGGTGCTCGTCTAACCACACTAAGGTGTCGTAATACCGTCTTATGTTTTCCACAAAGCTTAAGGCTTCATTGCCCCTAGCGTAACCGTAACGAGTGGCACTGTAATAGCGTTTTTGTTGTAGCAAAGGCAAGCGCTGTTTTACGTCAATCCATATATCTGGATTACCGCCTTGTCGCTGAGTCATCACTCTTGCGTCTTCTAAATGCCCCAAACCTATGTTGTAAGCCGCCAGTGCCATCCAAATTCTGTCAGGACTTTGGATGCGAGCAGGAATTCGGCTCGACAAACTTGAGAAATAACGCGCACCACCAGAAATACTTTGTTGTGGGTCAAGTCTTGATTTTACTCCCCAATCTTTCGCTGTGTTACGAGTTAACATCATCATTCCTCTGACACCTGTGCGAGAAGTCGCTTTTGGGTCCCAATGGGATTCTTGATAACTTAAAGCCGCTAGAAGTCGCCAGTCAATATCACTGTTATTTTCTTTAAACATACTCTCATATTGAGGAAGTGTGGTTTCGGCGGCTTTAATAAAGGCCTTTGTGTCGACAAAGTCAAAGTCTTGAACATGGCCAAAATACCTGTCTTCAAGTCTTGCCATTATGCCGTTTGCCCTTATTTCAGCTATGTAAGCGAAAAGCAAACCTTGCAAGGCATCATCACCTTCTTGCGACAACTGCCAAGCCACAGGTAAGGCGTCTTTTAACGTAAAACCAATACTTAATTCTGGGTAACGTCGACGAACGATACTTAGTTCATTTGAATTGGCAACAGAATAGGAAAGCTGGCCGTTTGCAATGGCAACAAGTAATTCCTCTGAATCTTGGTCGTTGAGTAACTCGATATTGGGGGTAATATTGTCTTCGCTCAATGCTTGTAGACTAGCTGCTTTATAGCTTCCTTCTACAACGGCAACCGGAGCATCTAAATCTGATATACTCCTTGGTCTAGGTCTACCCTGTAAATAAACGAGTTCATGGCTGATGGTTTGATATTGTGGGCCAAATCGAAAAAGGCCACTGTTAACTTGTTCTTTTGAATAAGCATTACCAGATGCAATAATGTCTAATTTACCGTCATTCAGTTGAGTGGCAAGTTCGTCAAAACTAAAAAAAGGTAAGATTTCTAATTCAACATCAAGGTATTGAGCGAACCCTTTAGCAAGTTCAAATTCAAAACCTGTGGGGCCATTGGGGCCGATATAATAAGTTTGACGCCCGTACACAGTTCCGACCCGAATACGATCGTTTTTAAACATTGATACTGATGTATCGTCTTGTCTTCTATCATCTTCCCTACAACCAAAAAAAATAAGGCAAAAGAAAATGCAAAGAAGCGCTTTGTATAGGTGACTTAGTTTCATGTTTTGCTCTATAATGCGCCCGTTCAAAACACGCTTATTTCAGGAATCCATCTATGTTGGTTGTTCGTGGCGCTTCTGCGCTCTCTGAGTTTCGTATTGCTAAGCTTATCGCTAAACTGGGTCAAGATACCATCATAGTGAAGGCGATTCACACAGAATATGTACATTTAGTTGAATTAGCGCCAGAAATTGACGCACTTTCACATCAAGATGCTACTGTACTTGAGAAATTACTCACTTACGGAACAGCAAAAAAAGAACAAAAACAAGGACGTATTTCTTATTTCGTCACCCCTAGAGCAGGAACGGTTTCTCCTTGGTCATCAAAAGCCACTGATATCGCGCATAATTGCGGTTTAGATGGGATTAAACGCATAGAGCGAGGAAGTTTGTTTACCCTTGATGTAGAAGGGGAGTTAAGTGCCACTCAAATGGCAACACTAAAAAATGCCATTCACGACCGCATGACAGAGCAAGTGTTTGATGACATTGACGACGCAGCGGCTCTCTTTACGTCTCAAGCTCCAGATAGCTTCCAATCAGTTGATATTTTAAGTCGAGGTAAAATTGCCTTAGCTCAAGCGAATGAAGCCTTGGGTCTTGCTTTAGCTGATGATGAAGTGGATTATTTAACGGCGAGTTTCCAACGTTTAGGACGCAATCCTAACGATATCGAACTGTATATGTTTGCACAGGCAAACTCTGAGCATTGCCGACATAAGATTTTTAATGCGAGTTGGGACATAGACCAACAAGTACAAGAAAAATCTTTGTTTAAGATGATCAAAAACACCTTTGAAACTACGCCAGATCACGTTTTGTCGGCCTACAGCGATAATGCTGCGGTAATGGAAGGTGCATTTGCCGGTCGTTTTTATCCCAATGCTGACACTAAAGAATATGATTATGCGCCTCAACACATCGATATTTTGATGAAAGTTGAAACCCATAATCATCCCACTGCGATTTCTCCGTACCCAGGTGCAGCTACAGGCTCTGGTGGTGAAATTCGTGACGAAGGTGCAACAG
>CAYUZL010000502.1:0-2598 GCA_964449725.1 uncultured Alteromonas sp.
GAAATAGTCCCTACCTGAGCGATAGATTTATTATCTTTACACTCGGTAGAAAGGGCTTTTAGTTCTTCAACAGCAGCAATCACTGCTTTGTCGATACCGCGCTTAAGATCCATCGGGTTCATACCTGCCGCAACAGATTTAAGACCTTCAGTTACAATTGCTTGAGCAAGAACAGTTGCTGTAGTTGTACCGTCACCGGCTTCGTCATTTGCTTTTGACGCAACTTCTTTCACCATTTGCGCGCCCATATTTTCGAACTTGTCTTCAAGTTCGATTTCTTTCGCTACCGATACACCGTCTTTAGTGATGGTAGGAGAGCCAAATGATTTGTCTAAAACAACGTTACGACCTTTAGGGCCTAAGGTTACTTTTACTGCATTTGCTAGGGTGTTAACGCCGTTTAGCATTTTTGCACGAGCGTCATCACCAAAACGTACTTCTTTAGCTGCCATGTTACTTTCCTCTAAATTCGTTTTAGGAGTGTCTTATTCGACAATCGCTAAGATGTCGTTTTCGCTTAAAATAAGCACTTCTTCGCCATCTAATTTTTCTGTTTTAACGCCGTAACCGTCGCTAAAAATAACGGTGTCGCCCACTTTTACGTCAAGTGCTTTAACGTCACCGTTCTCTAAAACTCTGCCATTACCAACAGCGATAACTTCGCCGCGAGTTGACTTTTCTGCAGCTGAACCAGTTAATACTATGCCGCCAGCTGATTTACTTTCTTGCTCATCACGTTTGATGATGACGCGGTCGTGTAAAGGACGAATTGCCATTTTCAAATCTCCTGAAAATTCCAATGTCAAATTGCGAAGTGCTTCTTTAATTTAAAAAAACACCGGTATGTTCACCGATAGAGCGTTCGCTCATTTTCGGTACTGCGAGGAAAGATGGGGAGTAACAAGATAATCTCAAGGGCTATTTGCAAAAAAATCACAATTATTTCTCGTTATTCTCGTCTTCTGAATTATCTAGCTCAATGCTTTTGCGATGTGATTTTTCTGAGTACTCACCTTCAAATACATCGCCATTGTGGTCTGACGCAGGTGTTTGTTGCTGATAAGGCTGATGAAAGCCCCCTTGAGCTTGTCCATTAGCTTGTACAAAATGAGCACTCAACTTTTTGACGAGTATGGCTGCATAAAGCTTACGGGTTAGCGGAACGACTAAAGATAACCCTAGAATATCTGTAAGGAATCCTGGCGTGATTAACATAACCCCAGCCAGTATAAGCAATGCACCATTAAGTAATTCTTTGGCGGGAAGTTGATTTTGCGCCATTTTTGCTTGAGCAGATTGAAGCGCCGATACACCTTCTCGTTTTACGAAATACGATCCCAGTGCCGCAGATAAGAGCACTAATATGAGGGTGTTGAACCCGCCTATTATTCCACCTACCTGAATTAACACGCTAATTTCTAAAATGGGAACTATTATAAATAATATAAACAGGACAGGCACTGTTACTCCTTAGCGAGTCTGAGTCTTGAGGTTTTTGAATTTCAACCCACGTATATTATATATTTAAGGTCGTTTGAAAGTAATTCAAGGGACATTTGGTCTATTTGGCTATCGAGTGCCACCGTTATAGTAAGTATAGGTATCATGCAATTTAAGCGCGTTTTTTCATCATTTTGGTTTGTGTTATTTTTTGGTTTTGTATCGGCCTCTAGCCATGCTCAATTTGGAGGAGAGTTTGAAGATCCTTTCGCCGACCAGCCTAAGTTCTTGCCTATTGAGGAAGCATTCCAATTCGATTTTAATCAAAAAGGTGACACCTTAGTTATCACCTTTGACATTGCTGACGGTTACTATTTATATAAAAAGCAATTTAAAACAACCTTAAAAGGCGTTGAGCTAGGTGAGCCTGAGTTCCCAGTAGCCAAGCAAATTGAAGATGAGTTCTTTGGTATTTCAGATGTATTTTACAACCAAGTTACCTTCAGCTATCCGCTGATTTCCGCTGAAAAAGATGGCCTTGTTGCACTGCGTTTTCAAGGCTGTGCTTCTGCTGGTTTATGTTATCCACCAACCATTCATAAAATTTATTTAGGTGAAGTTGGCGCTGGCGCAAATAAAGGCGTTGCCGCAAATGAAGATGTGAATACTGAAAGTACCAGTGCTGCTTCCCAGTTTGGTTTAGCAGAAAAATTAGCCAACAACGAAGGGCTAGTTGTGACCTTGATTGGCTTCTTGGGTTTAGGTGTTTTGCTGGCCTTCACTCCTTGTGTATTTCCTATGTATCCGATCTTATCCAGCATTGTGATTGGTCAAGGGAATAGCGGAAGTACTGGACGTGCCTTTTGGTTGTCATTTATCTACGTGCAAGGTATGGCAATTACCTATTCATTGTTGGGATTGGTAGTGGCCTCTGCTGGAGTGCAGTTTCAAGCCGCATTACAAAACCCAATTTTGCTCAGCGTGTTTATCGTTATCTTCATTTTGCTCGCATTAGCCATGTTTGGTACCTATGAATTGCAATTGCCGAGTTCGTGGCAAGAACGTTTAAGCAACGTAAGTAACAACCAAAAACAAGGAAATGCATTTGGTGTATTTGTTATGGGCATATTGTCTGGTTTAGTGGCGTCTCCTTGCACC
>CAYUZL010000503.1:0-3114 GCA_964449725.1 uncultured Alteromonas sp.
GATAAGCTGATTATCTAACACGTCTAAACTGATATTTTCTCGTGTATAAATCCATTTCATTACATAAAAGCCAGCAGTAATCGCGCTGGCAAATAAGATGCCGTACCAATGAATCGTTAACCCCGCAAAAGAAAGCGCAACAGGGTCTATGTTCCAAATAAAATGTTCCAAAAAATATTCTCTCAATTTAAAGTCATAAAATTACACTTAGCGCCACGACTGAATCAAACGCTATAGACAACCATATTATACGAAGACGGTATATTAAGGAATTTTCCGGTGATAAAACGAATGGCTAAAAGAGAAATTGTGGCTATTTCAAAAGAAGCTTTAGCTTAATTTAGTTTGGTACATATGATTGTCGGCAATCGTTAACAATTGGTCCAAGGTTTGCGCTTGCTCTGGAAACGACACAACTCCCATGCTGGATGAAACGCGCAAATTAAGATTACACACCGACATTGTCTCACATAGCTTTACTTGCAATCGGTCAAGGTATTTATCTACATCGGAGAGCTTTCCTGAGTCATCTTGATGTTTTAACAATATACAAAATTCGTCACCGCCTAGGCGTGCCGACACATCATCTTGTTTGATATTAGCTGTCAATCTTTTAGCAAACACCTGTAAAACTTGGTCACCACAAAGATGACCATATGTATCATTTATCGATTTGAATTTATTTAAATCGATAAAGACTAAATGAAAAGGTTGGTGTTGTTCGATTAACTTTTTTACTTGTTTTTCAAACCCTCTTCGATTCAATATGTCGGTAAGTTGGTCATAATACGCTTGTCGGCGAATAACTTTTTTGCTTGCAATGTGGGAAATAATTTCGTTTTCTAGGTTAATTTCATTTTGTATTGCGAGAATAGAAATTTTGTAACTAAATAGTGATTTTTGTAGTACAAAAAAACTACCAAAAGTAATACAGCAAATATAAATTATTGAATCGTTTATACCCAATGAATAAGGGTTGAGTAATATGTTTACGGTGATCAAACTAACAGTGACAAGGCAATACAGCATGTAGAGAATAGGAAACATTGGAAAGCCGATCACAACTGTACAGCCAAATGTGACTGCCATTGTCATGATTAACATGCGATCAAATATGTCAGCACTGTCTGGTAGTAGAAAATGTATGGCGCCAAAACATCCAGAAGTCAGCATTGCAGCAATAACTCGTAACCGGAACCAAACCTTTTTTTGTTGATAGTTTTTTGCATATTTGGTCAGTTTAAAATCCACTAAATTGGAAAAAACTTGCACCAACAAAAAAGCGCATAGCCAAAAAACCACAATGTACCTAGGAATATTAAAAACTATACACAATACTAAAGCTGCAATACCACCAAAGGCTGTGAGAAGGTTGTTCTTAAATACCTGCTTTTTATATTGATTGATGAGCTTAATAAAAATTAAATTTTGCGGACTGTCAGCAAAAGAGTCATTGTTAGTCATAAAGAAGAGTCGTCAGCACACCTTTTGTTTTTGGTCAAAAATTATTATACACACAGTTTACGAACTTAACCTAAGGTAACGCTCAAAAATGGAATTTTACATTCCCACTTAGTACAGCGGCTAAACCAATTCACAATATAGGTGCGTTTTATACGAATATCTTGCATTTGATAGCACTTGTTGTGTTTGTAGACTTTGAAATAGCATGAATATCCTTTACGATGACGCCATACTTATTCAGTAATTTTCTTTTTCTAATGACTTTTAACTCAATCAAATTTCGCTTGTTCTTAATGGCACTTGTCTGTGTACTAGGAATGGGAACCATTGTTGTAAGTCAACATAGAGTCAACATTAAGCTGTCAGCCTTAAGTCAGCAAAAAGAATTGTTGCAGCAATTGAGTGTTGAGTTGTTGCAATTGCGTCGACATGAGAAGGATTTCTTGTTGAGAGGCAATATGCGCTATGTTGCTCTATTTGGTGAAAGAATAAAGGAATTTACAACCAAGCTAGGTGATATCGAGCCATTATACAGTGGCTATGGATTGGATATAAATAAAACCTCAGAGCTTGCGCAAACCATTAAAAGATATGACGAACTATTTAACGAGGTTGTTTTTATTCATCGTGTGATCGGGTTGTCAGCCGCGCAGGGTTTAAGAGGAAACTTCAATGAAGTTGTTAACCGTTTAGCCACATCCGCTTCATCAGAACGTGCAAAGTTGCTATTGGCCAAGGCTGTTGTAGCAAATCGTGATTTTTTATTAAATTATGAAATGGAATCTGAATATGAGTTTAAAAGCGCCATTAAGCAATTAACGTCAGAGGATTTTTCCAGCGAAGAGGCAAAAGCTGATTTGCAAACCTTGCAAGATCTTTTTGATAAGTTGTCTGAATCTATACAAAAAATGGGTGAGACAGAAAGTGAAGGGTTAAGAGGTGAATTTAGGCGACAAGCACATTTAGTGGAATCGCGTTTAGCAAGTATCGAAGAAAAATTACAACCGCTTATTCAGGAACAAGGTGAGCAGATTCGTTTGAACAGCTTATTAGTGGCTATTGTCACCTGTATAGTCATGATCAGTATATTGTTGAAGAGTTTTGCTACTTTTCATCGCGCATTTTCCTATTTTGTTATGTTCTTTTATCAGTGCAAACGTGAATTCCATCGCCTTGATCCTAAAAAGCTCGGTTTTGCCGAATTTAAATCGTTAGCTGAATTAGCTAACGATATGGTTGAGGCGAGGAGAGATGCTGAGCAACAGTTAGAAGAAGCAAAAAATCAATTAAAAGAAATCAAAGAGCAACAAGGATTTTAACCTATGCAATATAACCCTTTAGGCACAAGTGGTCTTTCGGTATCAGATGTGTGCTTAGGCACGATGACGTGGGGCATTCAAAACGTTCAAAGTGAAGCAGACGCTCAATTGTCAATGGCGTTAGAGGCGGGGGTTAACTTTATTGATACCGCGGAAATGTACCCTGTTCCTCCGAACGAATCTACCTATGGTGACACAGAGAGAATCTTAGGTAATTGGTTAGCAAGAAATACCGACAAGCGCAACGATTTGGTCGTAATGACGAAAGTTGTGGGCCCGGGATTTGAGTACATTCGAAATGGAGACCCAATTACGCCAGGCGCTATTGATG
>CAYUZL010000504.1:0-8662 GCA_964449725.1 uncultured Alteromonas sp.
CTTCAAGAATATTCATAAACCCGACAATGTTTGAATCAACGTACGCATGGGGGTTTTCGATGGAGTAGCGCACGCCAGCTTGTGCTGCTAAATGTACTACGCGGTCAAATTTATGCAGCTTAAATAGCGCTGTCATTCCATCTCTATCTTCAACCGCCAACTTTTCAAATGAAAAATTGGCTGCGTGTTCCTGAGATTTTATATCATCTAGCCTTGCAAGCTTTAATGACGGGTCGTAATAATCATTTAAATTGTCGATCCCGACGACCACGTCCTCCCTCTCAAGAAGCTTCTTTGTCGTTGCAGCGCCAATAAAACCCGCAGCGCCGGTCACTAATATTTTCATGTTATTTCACTTTTAGCTTACAGGATAATTTTCCGTGAAAATTACGGGAAACTACTCCCATATTAACTTATGTTTCTCTGCCAAAGCCCTAATATGCTTAACTGGAACTGCATAGGAAATCCCAGAAGGGCTCGACAACGCACTCTCTTTTGTATCTTTCACAATCACTTTATTAATAATACCTACGACCTCGCCGGAAGATTGCTCATACACAGCACTACCTGAATTTCCGGGGTAAGCAGTTGCATCTAATTGATAGATTAACGATGGCTTTTTCAAACGCTTTAACAAACTTAATGTAAGTACATCAGCATTATTCGCCGGAATCGCATCGGGTGTAATTGCTGCCAAACTCCCTTTATGAGTTGCAGGATAAAGCCCTAAAATAGCCCCTATAGGGAATCCGGTGAAGGCGATATCAATACCTATATCAAGCATAGTATCTTCGCCTAAATTCAAACCCGGTAAATTAGAATTTATTTCCAATATCGCTAAATCATGTATTGGGTCTATAGCAATCACTTCTGCGATAAATTCAGAAACATTACGTCCTTCACCTGACAAAACAACGTAATTTTGTACTACATCAACCGATAATGGTTCAGAAACAACATGATAATTTGTAACGGCATATTTACCATTTCCAATAACAAACCCGGTTCCTATTATTCGACTTCCTCGGTATTCAATGGGGGTTTTTTTCCCCACAGCAACAACCGCGGGAGTCACCTGTTTTATAATATCTGTGACAGTAGAATTAGCGAATGCAGTATAGGAAAAAAAAACCGCGGTTAGGCTTTGCAAAAATAGAAGTTTCAAGCCCATTTTACAAATGATGCGTGTCACTGTTCATCCTCCTTTTAGCATTCAAAAACAACAATTGCCTTACGCAGGCCACATTATATAACCATGACTATGAGCTTTCATCGATCATATTATGATTATACGCACCAAACCGTGTTTGTTGTTACCCATTTATACAGAATTATTACTACATAATATCGATTAAATTAACTTAATTATTAATTATCTATCTCAAAAGCGTTAAAAAAACGTGAATATTTAATGTTCAATTCTTCCCGCGTTCTATACTTAAGTATCTGCTTAAATACTTCGTCACGCAGTTCTCAGTGTATTTTTTATAAATACAACTTAGTTATAACAACTTAAATTGAGAAAGGGCTGAATAATTGGCTTCAAAATACAACACACTATCTAACACAACAAAATCCATCAAAAAAGCATGGAAAAATTATCAGAAACTTAGAGAGGCAAAAGCCATATCTAGACACTTTTCTACGTATTTAAGTCCTCAAATAGCGCTAAATAAATCACTCAAAGACGAAGTATATAAAATACGCCATGATGTGTACTGCAAAGAACTTGAACTAGAGCCGATACGTAAGGATGGCATAGAAACGGACGAGTTTGACGCTTTTTCTAAACATTGTTTAATCAAACATGTAGGTACTGATAACTTTGCAGGAACCATCCGTCTCGTAACGCCCCAAAAAGAAGGTGAATTGTTACCTATTGAAAAGTTTTGCTCACATTCAATTACAGATCCAAAACTATCTCCCGCCAATATGAGACGAGAAGAAATATGTGAATTTTCTAGATTGGCTGTTCCCGCTCAATTTAGACGAAGAGCAATGGATAAGTTTGCTGGCGCCGCAACTGGGGTTATCAATGAAAAAGTGTACTCCGAAAATGAGCTTCGTTGTTTTCCTTTTATCGCAATAGGCTTATATATGAGCGCTGCTTCTCTAGGCATGGGCCTAGGTTTAAAGCACGCTTTTGTAATGATGGAACCTCGCTTAGCCAGAAGCTTGAGCTTTATTGGTATTAAATTTGTGCAAATCGGCCCAGCAATCGATTACCATGGAATGCGTGCGCCTTACTACATCAATGCTCCTTTGTTGTTTAAAAGTTTATCTCCCGGTTTTCGAGTTATGCTAACTAACCTACAAGATGTCATTGATGAGCAGTTAAGTGTGATTCAAGCAAAATAGACTACTATTAAGCTTAGCGATTACGGTTAGGTGAGTTTAATAGGAAATGGGTGAGCAACAACAAAAGCTTATACACACATTGCGTGAAGCTTTTACATTTTTAAATCAATGTGAATGGATCAACTATTGGGATGAACCCAATTTCACTCAAACAACTTATGCGAATACACCTAATTTTATCGGTATAATACGCCCTAAAAAAAGAGAATATATTGGTAAAGCACTCACTTATGCAAATGAAAATAACTTTCAATTAATCCCTGTCAGTAGCAATAAAAATTGGGGGTACGGTTGCGTAACAAAAAATGCATTAACCTTACCGTTGGTTTTATTAGATTTAAGTAATCTAAAAGGTATTTACCCTACCGATAAACACCTAGGCTTGATAACACTAGAGCCTGGAGTAACCCAAGAAGAATTGCGCTCTTACTTAGATAATAATCAATGGGATTACATGGTTCCTGTTACAGGCGCAGGTCCTACTGCCAGTATAGTAAGTAACGCCATTGAACGAGGTTACGGCATAACTCCCTATACAGACCACTTTTCTGCCTGTACAGCAATGAAAGTATTTGTCCCTGCACCAGACATGTGCACAAATGAAGTATCATCTGCGGTAAGCGAGCTAGACGATTCTGGAAACGATTTCATTGATAAGTCATTTAAATGGGGAATAGGTCCCTTTATTGATGGCTTATTTACTCAAAGTAATCTAGGCGTTGTCAGTGAAATGACATTTCGTTTAGCTCAAAACCCCAGTCATTTCTCCGCGTTTTATATTCAAGTTTTCGATGAATCAAAATTCGAAGCATGTGTTATTTTTATCAGAGAAATTTTGCAAGCATATGCAGGCTCAATTGGGTCAATTAATTTGATGGACAGAGCCCGCTTACTGTCTATGACAGTAAAGAACCCCAATATAAATAAAGATGAAAATATATTTTTAAACGCAGAGCAAGTAGTGCGATTGGCAAATGAAAACAAGACACCACAATGGTTAGTTGTAGGCTCAATCTACGGTGAGAAAAACATTGTTAACGCGATAAAAGGTCAAATAAACAAAAAGTCAAAATACCTTGGAAAAACTCTCTATTCTGATAGCACAGTATTGAGGGCCGCTAAATTTGTATTGGATTTACCCTTTCTTCAAATTTCCATTCTAAATAGATTGCGAACAAAATTACAAAAACTAGAGCAAGGTGTTGATATAATGTTAGGCCGGCCAAATCAAGTCGCTTTACCGTTAGCTTACTGGCGGAACCGAACAACTCGCGCCACAGAAGCACATCAGCTTCACCCAGCACAAGATGAATGTGGCCTACTTTGGTACGCACCGCTTATTAAAATGACCCCTGAAGTACTTACTGAGTTTGTGTCGTTCGTGCGCTGTACAATGCAAGAATTTGATTTTGACCCTTTTATTACTTTTACAAACTTACGCCATGATTGTGTCGACTCAACTGTCCCAATTGTGTTCAATTTAGCCAATAAACAAGAAACTCTAAGGGCTAAGCTATGTCTATCGGCACTCATCGAACGCGGCAGAAAAAAAGGCTTTGTACCTTATCGATTACCCGTGGAAGAACAGCATAAAATAGACAAAAAAGCACCTTACTGGCAGTGTATTAGAAAAATAAAACGCATACTAGACCCCAATGAAGTACTATCACCAGGTCGGTATAACTAAAGATTAAAGTAGCTGTTGCGTTAAATTAGTAATATTATCTTGTTAATTATAAGAAACTACTCTTAAGGGACGATCATGAAACGAGTTCTTTTTCTATTTTTAGTCATTGTACTATCGGCATGTTCTAAGCCCTCTATAGAATCTCAAATAGCTGAAGCGAGATTACGGGTTGACAATAAAGAATACCAATCGGCTGTAATCAGCTATAAAAACGTTTTATTACAGCAGCCCGGAAATGCAGAGATACGAGTAGAAATAGGTAAACTCTATTTACTTTTAGGACAATTCAGTGAAGCAGAAAAAGAACTCGAAAAAGCTATTGAGCGCGGGGCTTCAGCAGGCCCTTTAATCGACCCTATTGCAAAGTCAATTTATTATCAAAGTGATTACAATCGCCTTGTTAATCGCATGGATACTTTTGTTTCTGATGGAAACTCTCTTGATAATCAAAGCACTTTTTTCTACTACGTAAGTTCCATTAAGTCTCAACTCACCGAAAAAGAAAATGTTCCTATCCCTGCCGAACTCACTGACCAAAACTACTTCGCATTAGCCAAAGTATTCGATGCACTAATTAACAACAATCCAGAAGCCGCTTTAACGCTGAGCGAAAGTGCGATCAATGAGAATATTGAGCCTTTCGAAAACGAACTATATCGCGCAACGGCTTACTCCATGTTGGGCGACCATGAAAACGCAATTCTTTCTTACCAGAAAGCCCTTGAAGTATACAATACCTACCATCCGTTAAGATTTCTACTTGCTGAACAAATGATTAATGCGCAGCAGATAGACGCGGCATCGGAACAAATACAACTACTGATTGATTTAAACCCATCAAGTGCGTATGCCAATTACTTACTATCAATTGTGTTACTTTACAAAGAGGAATTTGAACGTTCTTTTGAATCATCATCCATTGCAATTCAAGGAGGTCTTGATCGCCCTAAAGCACATTTTATAGCCGGAGTAGCCGCATACCAAACGAATAAAATAGAAGCGGCTTATCGACATTTAGTCGCGGCCACTCAGCGTTTACCGAGCTCTCATATTTCTCATCGATTACTCGCTAAAACTAGGTTTAAATTAGGTTATATTGAAGAAATAGCTGATACATTAGAAACCCTTGATTTGGACAAAGAAGAAAGTGCCCAAATATACGCTTTAGCAGCAGTTCAAAGCTACCAGCTAAATGACATTGAAAAAGCACAAAAATACATCGATGAATCTTTATCTATAAACCCGGAAAGCGCCGAAGGATTATTGAGTAAAAGCATAATTGAATTCGATAGCGAAGACGATAACGCAACTGAAACGCTGAGCAAAGTGCTCTCTGTTAACCCCAATTTAGTCGATGCTTGGGCGTTAAAAGCTGCGGCTGAATACAAGAAAAGTGGCATTGAAAGTGCGATTGCAGTGGCAAAAGAATTTCAAAAAAGACAGCCTGTTGCCGGTATCATGCTTGAAGGGCTACTCTACCTTGATGACAAACAAGAAGATAAGGCTCAAGAAGCCTTTGAAAAAGCCCATCAACTATCTCCCGATAATAAGCAAATTAGTTACTATGTTCTAATTGCTAGTGCTAGAGATAATCAAACAGATAAAGCTTTAGATCTTGCGAAAAGTATTTTGGATACACACCCCAACAATTTTGAAGTGTTGATTGATTACTCAAATTTACTTCTCGCAAAGAATAAAGATCCAATATCCTTTTTAGATTCATATCTTAACGCACATCCTGAGCTTCCTTCACCAGTAGCAGCGAAAGCTTACTTTTTAATGCGAAACGGTGATAGTCAAGGTGCTGCTACCTTGTTGAAGAGCAGTAATACACCTGCCCACTACAGTAAATTTATGGCCTTAGGAGAAGCTTTACTGAAAACGAAACGGTTTGATGAGGCATCGGAAAACTACCGGAATTGGACTCAAGCATTTCCATCTCATCCCAAAGCATGGCACCGCTATATCATCACATTGCAATATTTAAAAGATTACAGCCAGGCTCTTGCTGCAACCAATGACGCGTTGGCGTATTTTCCTCTAGATAATAATCTTTACATACTGAAAGCTCATTTTTTGGTCAACCTTGGCGAGCAAAACAAAGCTGAAGCCGTGCTTCGCGACATTCCACAAAGCAGCCAATCAATCCCTGAGTTTAATCAGATTAGCGGCACTATTGCTTATAATAACGGCGAATATAGCAAGGCGTTCGAACTTTTAAATAGTGCATACATTGCTAAACCCACATTTTCAACAGCTAGGCTACTAGCGTATGCTCATGCAAAACTAAACAGAACACTCGAAGGGTTAGGCGTATTGAAGAAACAAATAGAAAATAACCCAAATGCATATTATGAACGCTTTATAATCGCAGAATACGCTTCTAGAAATAACCTTATAACTGAAGCCATAGAGCAATATGAGATTCTCGATAAAAAGAATCCTAATAATTTTGTAGTACTTAACAACCTATCCAACTTACTAGCTAAAAAAGGTGATATTGACGGCGCTGAGAGTTTGGCAATGAGAACGCTACAACTCCAGCCTCAATCACCGTACTCTTTAAGTACTTTTAGTTTTGTTCTGATGAAGCAAAAACGCTTTGAAGAAAGTCAACGGTACATTGAAAGAGCACTGCTTAAAGCACCTGATAACACCGAAATGTTAATGCAACTTGCAGAAATATTAATTGAGAAGAATCAGATTTTTGAAGCAAAGTCATTACTTAACAAACTATCGCCAAAATCAGAGTTTGAAAAAGCAACCTTTAATCGTCTAAAACAACGAATCTAGTAATGGTAGGTTATTCTGTAGAGCTCATTGAGCATATTGACTTTGTTGCCACGCAGAAAAAATGGGAGCGATTAGAATCGGAAATCGGCATAGAAAATGTGTTTTTGAGCTGGTTTTGGATAGGTAATTGGTTACGACAAATTGAGCATTTGAATCCAGCCTTAATAACGTTCAAGTACGAAAATAAAATCATCGGTTTAGCTTTTTTTTGTCAACATACCAAACGCGTATTGGGTATACCAATTCGGCAGAGTTATATAAATAGAACTGGGTTGTTGGAATTTGATCAGCCTTGGATAGAGTTTAACGACATATTAGTTAGCGAGCAACATCGACAAAGTTGCATGCGACTATTCATACAGTGGTTAAACGAGCACCCTACAGATGAGTGGGTATTGTCATTAACACTACGAATAAAAGATTGGCAAAACAAGTCCAACCTGACATTAGATACCGACACGGTACCAGCGTACTCAGTGTCCTTAGGGGAGCAAACCTGTACATTTGACACCTACTTAACCAGCTTAAGCAAAAATACCCGCAGTACACTCAGACGAGCCGTCCGTTACATAGAAGAAAAATTTGGTAAAATCAGCATCAAACGGTTTGAAAATGAACTCCCTCATAATGAGCTCAATCAGCTGGGCACTTGGCACAAGAAAAGATGGAGTGAAGGAAATCAAAAGAGTGGTTTTTTCAATGATCTCTTTATTGATTTTCACCAGTCCCTTCAGAAGAATCCAACTCAAACCTACAACGTTGAAACTCTGACGTTTTATGCCGGTAAAACAAAAATCGGATACTTGTACTATTTGGCTGGTGTAACTGACGTTAAATTTTATTTGTCTGCTATAAATTACTGTGATGGCAATAACCGCTATCAGCCAGGATTAGTAATGCATGCTTTAGCAATAGTGCATTACTCATTACTCGGATATAAAAACTACGATTTTATGGGGGGAGATAGTCAATATAAACGAAGCTTGTCAAATAATGCCTATTCTCTTTACAGTGTAATTTTACGCCCAAACACTCTGAGAAATTCATGTTTTCGAGCGATGAGGAAGGTTTTGAAAAAATTTAAGACAACAATGTCAGCGATTTAAGCGCTTCATTGTTTGGCACATGAGCTCGTTTCCAGTAAAGTGTGACCGCGTTTGAACGAGTTTAATGTATGGAGAAACATTATTTTCACTATAAAAAACAAGGACAACCTTCCTTTCTGTGACGTAAATATTAATATTGGCGTACCATTAGAGAAAAGTCAGTTCTGGATTTCAGATACACTTCAACTCGTAGATGCAAACAATAGGGTGATCAGTACAGTCTCTTTTGAGCCAAAATCTCATTGGCAGGATAGTAGTATAAAGTGGGTTTCTGTGCGCCTTTTAGACACTCTGGGAAGAGAAGAATCCAAAACCTATTTTATAAAAAAAGTAAATGCTATTCATGACCCCGTTCTTTCGAATCCAATTATTGAAAGCTCTAGCTCCTTAATTGTTAATACGAAGAAAGGAAAAGTAGAAGTTAGTAACTCTCAATTTTTGCATTTCTCAACTCCTTCTATTATTTCTCGTGGGCTAGACATCATAAATAATCAAAATGAGATTTTCGTCGGCTCGAGTTTTTCTTTTAGCTATAGAAATTTGTATAACAAAGATTCTCACTTGTTCGTAGATATCGAACAACGCTATGCGTTAAAAAGTCCGCAAGGCAGTTACATAGATCTTTTTGCTCGCCTATCTATTTGCACTGAAAGCGGCGACATAAGCCTGTCCTGCACTATTAGGAATCCCAAAGCATCTCAGCATGAAAATGGTAAGT
>CAYUZL010000505.1:0-4121 GCA_964449725.1 uncultured Alteromonas sp.
ACCAATAGGGTAGTAAAACTTTACATTCTCTTTATAAAGTGGCGAAAACCCAGTTCATTCTAAGGAAATCTATGCAAATTGAGCACACTTTGTCTGAAAGTAAACAAATTATAGAAGACGTCATAAAGCTCGCGACGAAAAATGGTGCTAGCCAAGCAGAAGCCAGTATGTCAAAAGTACAAGGTATTGCGGTATCGTCCCGCCTTAATGAAATCGAAAATGTAGAATTTACTAACGATAGTAGTTTGGGTATTTCGGTTTATATGGGGGCGAAAAAAGGCAGTGCTTCAACCGCAGATTTAAGCCCAGCAGCGTTAGCGCTAGCAGTTGAAAAAGCCATACATATTGCTCAATACACAGGGGAAGACCCGTGTAATGGCTTGGCCGATGAAGCCTTGATGGCAAAAGAGTTCAGTGATTTAGAGTTATATCACCCAATCGAGCTTGATACACAAATGGCCATGGCTAAAGTACTTGAAGCCGAGGCCGCTGCATTAGATTACGATGACAAAATTACCAATTCAGATGGCGCAACATTTAACGGTAATATTGGCGCCAGCGTTTACGGAAACTCTCATGGTTTGTTAGCTGGACAACCGAGTTCTCGTTATAGTTTAAGTTGTATGGTGATTGGTTCTCATGAAGATGATATGCAACGGGATTACGCCTACACTGTCAGCAGAAATTTCGATCATTTAAGCCAGCCTAAGGCGGTTGGAATAGAAGCTGCGAAAACCACTGTGGCCCGATTAGGCGCAAGGAAAATTCCTACTCAAGAATGCGCAGTTTTGTTCAGCAAAGAAATCGCATCAAGCCTATTTGGTCATTTAGTTTCCGCAATTAGCGGAGGTGCCTTGTATCGTCGTTCGACTTTTTTATTGGATCATTTAGGCAAACCTTTATTTCCTTCATGGTTGACCATTGAAGAGAGACCTCATATTAAATGTGGGCTTGCCAGCAGTAATTTTGATAGCGAAGGTGTTGCTACTCAAGATATGGACATTATTCAAGAAGGAAACCTAGCCCATTATCTTTATGCTACTTACTCGGCAAGAAAGCTTGGTGTTAAGTCGAATGGACACGCTGGGGGAATTCACAACTGGTTTGTTGGGCATTCTGGTCACACAGATGAGGCAATACTCGCAGAATTAGGCACAGGGCTTTTGGTGACCGAATTAATGGGACAAGGCGTGAATACCGTAACCGGAGACTACTCTCGTGGAGCGGCTGGTTTTTGGGTTGAAAATGGGGTGATTCAATTTCCAGTTCACGAAGTGACCATTGCAGGTAAGCTGCAAGATATGTTTATGGACATTAGGGCTATTGGTGCTGAACGAGAAGTTAGAGGCGCGGTACAAACAGGGTCTGTGTTAGTAAACACTATGCGTGTAGCGGGGAGTTAAATCCGCTACACGAGAATGATATAAAGAAGGTTACGAGTCTACAGAGCCACAGAAGCGATAACCTTCGCCGTGAATTGTAACGATAAGCTCATCTTTAGATGGATCTGATTCAAAGTGTTTGCGGATGCGTCTAATTGTCACATCTACTGTACGGTCATTAGGGCGAAGTTCTCTGCCGGTCATTTCCATAATGAGTTGTTCACGAGTGAGAATCTTCCCTGGATTACTAAGGAACAAATGTAACGCTCTGAACTCACTACGAGGTAGTCTAAATTCTTTGCTCGAAGGCGATATTAGTGCACGGCTATCGCCATCTAATGTCCAACCATTAAAACTTACGCGACTTGGCAAGTCATCGTCTTCACTCGAGTTAGTGGTTCTTGCTAATAAATTACGAGCTCGAATAGTCAGTTCACGAGGGTTAAATGGCTTAGTTAAGTAATCATCCGCGCCAATCTCTAAACCTAAAATTCTGTCAACTTCGTTGTCTCTTCCCGTTAGGAAAATTAAACCAACATTTTTTCTGTCGCGAACTTCTCTGGCTAAAATTAAACCATTTTTGCCTGGTAGGTTGATATCCATTATGACTAGGTTGATATTATGATTTTGGAAAAAATCATGCATTTGTTCGCCATCTTGGGCTTCAAAAACACTATAACCTTCTGCTTCAAAAAGGCTTTTTAGTGTTGTGCGAGTAACATCTTCGTCTTCAACTATTAAAATGTTGGGCGTTTGCATGATCAATCTCTGTAATCTTCTGGTCTAATTTATTGCTATACGTTAGATATTAAACGTACACGGTTGCATTGCAAGTTTCTATTGTTAATTATGCACTTTTTACAGGAAACATAATAATAAACTCTACTCCTTTCTCTTCTTCACTTGTTACAACAATTGAACCATTCAATGCTTGTGTAACTAAATTGTAAACAAGATGCATTCCTAAACCTGATCCGCCTTGGCCACGTCTTGTGGTCACAAAAGGATCAAATATGCGTTTTTTAATATTTTTAGGTATTCCTTTACCATTATCTCGAAATACCATTTGAAGTGTATTAGGACCATCTTTTTTCAGGATGAGTTCAATTTTACCGACAGTGTCTTTTTCAAAAGCGTGAATTAACGAATTAACAACTAGGTTTATAACAATCTGATTGATAGGGCCCGCTTTTGTTTTTACATTCAGTGTGGTCTCACATTCGACTAACAGTTTATGGTTCGTTTTTTTAATTTGAGGACCTAAAGAAAGAATTATGTCGTCTAGTAATTGTTTCATGTTTACCACACGATCGATTTCGGAGGTTTGATCAACTGCTACTTGCTTAAAGCTGGAAATAAGTTCGGCAGCGCGATTTAAATTCCGGTAAATAATATTGAGGTTTTCTTCACCCTCATCGATGAATTGGGCCATGCTACTTGCTTTTAATGTTCTTTTTTCGAATTGCTCTTTAATAACAACAAGGCGATCTAGCATCATTGTTGAAGCGGTTACCCCTAAACCTACGGGGGTATTTACCTCATGCGCAATACCGGCAACCATATCTCCTAAAGACGCCATTTTTTCATTTTGTACAATTTGCCGCTGAAATTGGTGTAATTTTTCTAATGTTTGAATGAGTTCATTGTTAGCGTCTTTCAACGCTTCTGTTCGTTCGCTGACCATTTTTTCTAGGTTAGTATTCAAGGCCTTATATTCAGCAGCTGTATCTAGTTGTTTATTTATAAGTTCTTCAAAACGTTCAATCATACTATTGATTGCTAATATCAATACGTTTAGCTCTATAAATTGAGAGGGTTTTACTCGTTGGCTATAATCCTTTGTTAAATTCATCTGCCTTAGTAAAGATAAAATGTCCTTAATTGGGCTGATAAAAAGAGATTGTAGTTTTAAGGTAATAATTACCCAGATCAGCATAATGGCACTATACGCAATGCCATATTCAATAAGCACTTTTCTAACTATGGCTTGTTTTTCAGTTGAGTTTAAGCGCAGATAAAGAGAACCCACTTTCTTTTTATCTATGATTACAGGAAATACTAATTCCGCGATGTTACCAGTGAAAGCAATATTAGTGAGCTTATCTAATTGGCTCAATTGACTTTCAATGGTGGCCTGCCCTGCGCGATTGAAGCTGGTATAAAAATGTTCGCCTTTAATAGCGTCTATTCTATAAACATGGGCATTAGTTATATTGGGGTAATAAGAAAGCGATGTTAAACGCTGGGTAAGTGTATCGTTGTTGTCGCTTTTTAAGTCATCAGTAATGTTTTTAACGATAATATTACCAATGGTGTTAAGTGTTTTTTGGGTTTGGTTGGTTGAATATTTTAGTTGAGCATTTAACGATAATGTCGCAGTGACAATTGTTGTCATACTAATAATGGAAACAGTGACCCACATTGTTATGTTCTTAAATGACACATTTTTTGTGTAGCGCGGCATAACCGATCCCATGCTGATTTTTTCGTCGTTAAAAATAATTACATTTTATTATAGAGGGCTTCGTATTTATTACACGATCCCTGCCAAGTAAATAATGTCATCATGCCTCTCTTTTGCACAGAGCTAAATTCACTTGGCGTCTCGTGATAGAACAATAAAGCTCTGCGCAAGCAGGCTAATAAATCATCAGATGTGGGGTTATGGAATGTTAACCCTGTTGCTGCCCCAGCATTTTCGTGAATATCTACGACAGTATCTTTTAAACCACCAACAGC
>CAYUZL010000506.1:0-3356 GCA_964449725.1 uncultured Alteromonas sp.
CATAGATACTAACTGATAAACATCAATTAAAGCACACATTCTTTCTTTTACCATACCGGCCAACCATGGACGTTTTTTATCATTCTCACGCCATTTAACATCAGATTTGTTTAATGACACGGTATCAACTAACTTCTCGCACGCTAGACCCCAAGTACTCTCGGCAAGCATAACCAGATAACTATAGTGTAACCCCTCTTCCAAAGTTTGCGTGATTTTTTCAGGCATTACCCATTTTGCAGTGTCTACAACATTTAATTTTTCATCACGATGCAACATCACGCCCTTAAACCAAGACGGCTTTCCAAACAATGGACTCACATTATCAACTTGATGAATTCCACCAAGGGTTACCAGCGGAACCGCTAATGTCAGCCCTGCGACTTCAAAAAAAAGTGCTTGGAAATTCTCTTCAAGCTGCTCTGCAATGGGCACATCATGTTTAATTAATGGTTGGGTACCTATTTCCTCTGAAGTCTGCTCTACTTCTAACTCAGGAACAGAAACATCGCGTTCAGCTTTTAATACCGGCGTATTTATCAATTGCGATTCAGTTAACAGCTTCTCAGCAACTGCTTTTTTTTGTTCTAAGTAGCCAGTTTCACCTGAGGCATTATTTTCTGACAACAAACTCCCCAAGTAATCTTCCATTACTTCTTCATTTGCAAAACGGTTTGGCTTGCTCATTATCCCTTACTCTCTAATTCTTTTAGTAGTCGCTTATATGCAAACACGCCTCGACATTTAGGAAACGTAACCGACGCTGGGGATTGCGCTTGGCTTGCGTCTCTAAATCGAGTATCAATCGGAATTGTGTGTTCCCACAATATTTCGCCATAATCTTCATTTAGTTTATCGTGCGCATCCAGCGCAGCTTTAGTCCGTTTATCAAACATTGTTGGAACAACGATAGTATTAAACTGCTTAGATAAGGTTTTACCCATGATTTCAAGTGTGTGCATCATCCGATCTAAGCCTTTAAGGGCCAAAAACTCCGTTTGGACTGGCACAATCACTCGTTGACAAGCTGCTAGCGCATTTACCATTAGTACGCCTAGAACCGGAGGACAATCGATGATCACGTGATCAAATTCTTTTTCAATTAACTTCAATGCATTTTTTAACACAAACCCCATGCCTTTTTTTGCGCCTAGCGTTCTATCTAAAGTCGCAACATTCATAGTGGCAGGAAGTATAAACAGGCTATCTAGTTTGGTTGGACACAAGCAGTTCATTACGCTATCAAAAGTCAACGAACTAGCTTGAGTAAATACATCGTAAACAGAGGCATTTAATTCTTCTGAATTAATACCAAAATAATAACTTAAAGACGCCTGGGGATCCGTATCAATGAGTAAAACGCGCTTTCCTCTTTGTGCCAAAAGACCGCCGAGGGTAACGGTTGTAGTTGTTTTTCCTACTCCACCCTTTTGATTCGCAACTGTCCATATACACAATTTATTCATCGCATGCCTAGTTCTTCAAGTAGGCAAGATGCCATATTATCTATACCGATACTTTTAGATGAAATCCCCGCACTTGCGACAGCTTTTGGCATTCCATAAACCACAGAACTAGACTGATCTTGAGCCCAAATAGTGGCTCCTTTACTACTTAAGCTTTCACACCCTATTTTACCGTCTTGTCCCATTCCAGTTAGAATAACGGCTAATATATCACCTTCGTAAACCGACAATAGACTGGCAAAGGTAATGTCCACACAGGGGTGATAATTTACTTTTTCGTGAGGTTCCGCATCTCTAACAACAAATGTCGGTTTTTTTTCCCCTCTTTGAACTACGCACTGCTTCCCTCCAGGGGCTATATAAGCTTTACCTTGTTCTAATTCCATTCCCGTAGCAGCATGAACAACCTCTACATTGGTTAACCCGTTCAACCTTTGTGCAAACGCAGGTGTGAAACTACCAGGCATATGTTGTGCTATCACTATCGGAACGGGTAAGTTCTTAGGCAGTTTTGTTAAAATAGACTGCAAGGCTACAGGGCCCCCTGTAGAAGCACCAATGGCTAAACATTTATAATGTTTGCCCGATGAAACAACTGCCGACACAGGCATTTTTTCAGCGTTTTTTGAATTAGCTGATATAACTGAACTACCTCGTATAAAAGGCTTTTCAGATGTTTTTTTAGGACTCTTTTGTGGTTTACAAATGTTGCCTTTACGCCTTGCTAAAAGCCGAATTTTCGTTCTCAAAGCACTGATTGCGTGAGTATTGTTATCGGAAATGTCATCTAACTTTTTTGGGAAAAAGTCCAGCGCACCTGCGTCCAGTGCATCTAACGTCGCTTGTGCCCCGCTATGAGTAAGCGAAGAAAACATAAGAATAGGAAGCGGTTTATTATCCATAATACACCTTACCGCAGAAATGCCGTCAAGTACTGGCATTTCTACATCCATCGTAATCACATCAGGCTGCAGCTTTTCTGCTAAAGCTATAGCTTCACTGCCATTTTTTGCCTCACCCACCACATGAAGCATAGGGTCTTCATCTATGAGCTTTCGCAAGCTGCGCCTATAAAATGCCGAGTCATCAACCACCAGCACATTGAATGCCATTAACTCGTTCCTTTCGGTTTCTATTTCAATGTTTTTGTAGCGTATTTTTTAAGTAAACTAGGAATATCCAAAATCAAGGCTATTCCACCGTCTGAAGTAATAGTCGCACCAGCCATACCCGGTGTTCCTTGTAACAGAGCATCTAGAGGTTTAATAACCACTTCTTCCTGCCCAATCAAGGAATCTACAACAAAACCAACTTGTTTTGTACCAATTTGCACAACAACAACATGACCTCTGTCTTTTTCAATAACGCCATCACGGTCTCGCAGCAACCACTCTCCTAAGAAGAAAAGCGGAATCGCTTTAGAACGAACAATCATGGTTAATTGACCGTCTACCGTATTAGTTTTACTCGAATCGACATTGATTATCTCGTTTACTGCGCCCAAAGGTAATGCAAACGTTTGACCACCAACAACGATCATTAAGGTTGGTAAAATCGCTAATGTAAGCGGTACTTTGATATCTAAACGAGTACCTTTACCCAACTGAGAATCGATACTAACAGTACCATTCAACTGGTTTATCTTGGTTTTTACGACATCCATTCCAACGCCGCGGCCAGAAATGTCACTGATTTCAGTTTTAGTAGAAAAACCTGGAGCAAAAATCAGATTAAAGGCTTCAACATCAGACATTCTTGCTGCAGCATCAGCGTCTAACACGCCTCGGCTAATAGCAATCTCTTTCAGTTTTTCAGCATCCATACCTTTACCATCATCTTCGATAGTAAGTAGTATGTGATCACCTTCTTGAGAAGCTGCAAGTGTTACAG
>CAYUZL010000507.1:0-7965 GCA_964449725.1 uncultured Alteromonas sp.
GAGATATTGTTAATTAAAAGTTGTAAACAGTTTTTTAACAAGGACGCATTATGCTAAAACATACTTTATTAATTGCTACTTTATTGGCTTTTTCTGTTTCAGTGTTTGGATCTGAAGCTGATTATTCCCCCTTTAGCAGACTACCTGCTAACCAAGATTTAGAGTTGTCGCCAAAGGCAACGCAAATTGCATTTGTTGAAAACAATGTTGCTCATGAAGCTGCTATTTTGAAAGTGTTCAATCTGAAAACGCAAAAAATGCGTGCGTTAATAAACTCAGACAATAAACGAGTGAAAATCAATTGGGTTCACTGGAAAACCGAAGAGATTTTAATGGTCAGTGTTCAATATGAATCTAAGTGGCCAAGTGGTCAGCGTTTTTACCAAAGTAGATTGTACTCAATTGACACGACCGCTAAAAAGATAAAAAAAGTAGAAATGCTTCGAACTGGTCAAACTGAACGTTCACCTCAATACCAAGATCAAGTAGTACATTGGCTACCAAACAACCCGAAATATATACTCATGCAGGCCGATTTAGACTGGGCTCAACGTCCAGATGTGTATCGTGTGAATATTAAAACGGGCAAACAAATACGCACGGTTAAAGAACGTACAAAAATTAGGACGTGGATAGCCGATAGACAAGCAAAAGTGAGGGTGGGTTATGCTAGAGACTACGATAATGAAAATATTGTCTATTGGTACCGCGACAATGAAGATGAACGTTTCACACGTTTGTTTGAATACAATAACTTAACAGACAAGCCCATTAGAGTACTTGGCTTCGATGCAAACCCCAACGAGCTGTATTACACCAAGTACGATGGCAACTTCAAGGCCTTATATAAGATGGATATGACAACGCGCAAATCTATCCAGTTACTCAAACATGAAAAATACGACGTTACTGGCTCTCTTATTGTATCGAAAGCCACTAACGACGTTATTGGAATAAGAGATTCCCACTCGCCGTTTTCACGTTTTTACTTCGATGACACCCACTACGAATTCCATCGTAAAATAGAAGAAGCCATACCTGATCACTATAATTCTCTAGTGAGTTTTAGCGACGACGAACAAATGTACATTATGAAAAGTCGGTCAGATAACTCGCCTCCATTTTATTACCTTGGTGACAGACAAAAAAATCAGCTACAGGGGCTATTAGCTACCTATCCAGAAGCTGAAACACTCGATTTACCAAAGCATAAAAAAATCACATACACAGCTAGGGATGGCTTGGAAATCGAAGCGTACCTCACTTTACCCGAAAAAGGTTCCGCTCCCTACCCAACAGTAATTCACCCTCATGGTGGCCCCGGCGTTAGAGATTATCGGGGATTTGATTCATGGGTATCCTATATGGTGAATAAAGGCTATGCGGTATTACGCCCAAATTTTAGAGGGTCAAGCGGTTTTGGATACGACTTTTCTTCAGCGCAGCACGGACGTTGGGGCTTAGAAATGCAAGATGATCTCACCGATGGTGTACACTATTTGTTTGACGAGGGTATTGCAGATAAAAACCGTATCTGTATTTTCGGCGCTTCCTATGGCGGTTATGCCGCTATGATGGCAACAGTAAAAACACCGGAGTTATATACATGCGCAGTCAGTTTTGCAGGAGTAAGCGACTTAAATTTATTGAAAAAAGCGGAAAGTCGTTGGGTAGGTGGAGAAAAAATAGCCGATGTTCAAATTGGTGAAAAAAGCAGTGATGTAAAATCCCGCTCTCCTATTAATGGAGTAGACAAAATAACCACACCTTTACTTATAATCCATGGTAGCGACGACATTGTCGTAAAAGTAAGGCAATCTAGACGTTTTGCTAAAAAACTAAAAAGCGGCAACAAAGACTTCAAATACGTTGAACTTGAACAAGGTGATCATCATCTTTCAATTCAAGGCAACCGTTCATTGTTTTTTAAAGAGTTAGACCTTTTCTTAACGAAGCACTTGGGTGAAGCCACGGAGTAAGATGAAATCACGGAGCAATAAAGTAACAATTAAAACTGGTTGTTATCTGACCAGTGAATGACTCATTGACATTAATTCAATACTTGCAGAGTATACAGCTTAACTTTTTAGTTGCAGGATATTAACAATATTATGCAATTTATTGAACTTGAATAATGGAATTATGAAAAAACTATATACTCTACTATTACTTTCTTGCTTTATGAGTTTGCCTGCTGCTGCAGAACAATGTAAAACTAACTTTTCATCAAAAGGCAGTTTTTTTAAAGGAAAGAAATTTGAATCTTGGGCTGAGTTTGAAGGTATTTCTTCGGCATCAGCATTTAAAAAAATATCTCAACAAATCGCAAAAGACGGGTGGAAAATAACAAATTCCGACAAAGAGTTAGGTATCATTTCTGCAGGTCAGGATGTCTCTTATGGCAATGGCAAAGTTGCCCCTCTTAATGTCATTATTGAAGAAGTTACTACCGAGAGTGGGTCAAACACTAAAATATCAATCAATTATTCAATATCAGGTGGAGTATCGTCTCCTAAAAAAGCCGTTATTGAAAGCTTTTGCACCACAATCAATGCTGCAAAACCTTAATAAAAAAGGCAAGTGGCTAAAAACCACTTGCCTTTTTTTTCACCCATCCACATCAGCTAAAAATATCTCTCTGTACGCAGCATAACTAGACGCAAAAGTAATGGGTATAGCAACAAAAAGCGCTAAACCAAAGCTCAGCATTGCAAGTAGATATAAGGCAACAAGCCATAGCCCAAAAAGCAAAAAAGGCAGTGTATTTTTAAAACACCCTGTAAAGCTTTCTTTCATTGCAGTAAATATTGGCATTTTGTGAAAAACAATTAAGGCTGGAGCAAACCACATTGCCATAAACAACGGCGTTAACAGTAATAAAGCCATACACATCGCCAGTAACAACTGACTAACCACTTCCTCAGAATGAGAGAGAGCCTCTTCACCACCAAGCAGCGCTGTGTATGTATCTCCCAAAAATGCAAACATCACTAAAGAGCTTATCACCGCATATAAAAGTGAAAGTTGTATTAGTGGTTTTAACTTATCCTTAAAAGCCGCAAACAAATAATGGACGTCAAATGGCTTGCCTTCGTAAACGGCTTGGCATCCCATCATGATCCCCCCTTGCCAAACATAAAAGAGTAATGTCGCAGCAATGAACCCTAATAAAGGCACTAGCTGTAATCCAATAGAAATAACAAGCCACAACAACGCAGTAACAATCCAGGCTCCGGCATCTCTCTTAAATATCCGAAACCCTATCATTAACCATCGGTTAGCCGCAGCCACCCCTTTGACTTGAGGGCCTACATACTCAGCATTGTCTACGCGAGCGTTAGACGCCGCTTCTTCGTTTGTCCGTATATCGTTTTTATCTTCTGACACTTTATATCTCTAACACATCAAAGCCCGTTAATTTTTCTTAATATATCACGTAGCAAATGGCTGGTATTACGAATTTACCGACCTGTTTTGGTAAAAACATATAATCTACAATAAACGCTCAGGAATATGGCCAACAATACTAAGCCTGTTGATTTTTGTTCATGATTTACGCTGCAGGTCATTTATTCCTCGGACAATCATAAATTTGTGAGGTTTGGTGGTTCCAAATAATTTAAGAGAAAACATGCATAAATCTAATGACCGACTAAAATTGAGGATAAACAAAGTTACCTTTTTTAAATCTTAGAGCGCTACGACTATCATGGAAGCACTAAGGCAGAAATATTTGCCTCGATGTAATATTCAATACCTTGTTTCGCCAGTTTTAAAACTGGCGACCGCTTTGTTAATTTTGTTATCTATACTTGTTTTTAGCTCCAAATCTCATAGTCAAGATATTCATACTGAACCCGGAGTGATCGAGCAAGTCAAGGCAATCGAAATTGATACTGAGCTTACTCACCAACAAAAAATTGACTCACTTAACTCTCTAATCTCACTAAGCCAAAGTAAAAATTGGTGGAAGGCCTCAATTGCATCAAAAATACTGAAAATTGAATTGATGTTAAACCTCGAACTAACAAAAGAAGCAATGGCTTTAGTCGAGGAAATAAAACGGCTCCGTTATGATGAATTGACTGCTATTGAAAAATCTCGTGTCGTTAGAGCTGAATTAAAATTTTACTCGACACGAGGGGTGTTGGATAAATTAGAAGAAAGCCGAGCAGAGTTATTAAAATACACTCGAATAATCGAACAAGAACATGAGAGTGAGTTTGAAACCTTGGGGTACATATACAAAGCTATTGGATACAGTTACTTTGACAACGATGAATTACCTCAAGCTATTAAGAATTTCAAACGTGCTTATTCTTTATTTATTGCCGTCGAAGGAAGTAGAAAAAATATTGCCGTACCCGGCATTTTATCCGCACTTGGGGAAGTCCACACTGAAATAGGTGAAATAGAGAAAGCATTAGAATATTTTGAAAAAGGGCTGGAGTTTTATAGAGAAAGAGATGACCAATTTAACCAATCTGTAGTTCTTTATAATATTGGAAGGGCCTATTCAGCGAATAAGCAACCGGATACCGCAAAACTTTATTTGCAACAATCAATGGAAATAAGTGAAAAAATTGACGACACAGTAGGAATTATTTGGAGCAAACAAGAGCTAGGTCAAATTGCACTTCAAAACAAAGAATGGGTGTTAGCGCTAGCTTTGTTTAATGAAACTTTACCGGCTTTTATGCAAGCAAACGATACTGCCCATGCGTATTTTGCGTTAAAAGGAAAGGTAAAATCGTATATCCAGCTTGGGAATTTAAATCGAGCACAACTTGAGTTAGAAAAAGCGACTGCACTCATGGAGCAATTAAACTCACCTGTTCAGGAACTTCCCTTACGTTTATTAGAAGCAGAGCTAGCCCACGCAAATGGTGATATTAATACACTTAATGCGCTCATGTTAAGTGCATTATCACTACAAGAAAAAATACACGAAACTCAACAAAAACGCCTAGTCACTCGTTATCGGATTGAGTTTGATACTCAAATTAAAGAAAATCAAAATAGAGAGTTAACATTACAAAATCAGCTTAACGTAAAAGAGATTCAACGAAAAGAAACTCAAAATCACACTTGGATTTCTGTTTCATCGGCTTTTGCAATGTGTTTAATTATTACCGCATTTTCATTATTCAAACAAATAAGAATGCGTAAACATTTTGCAAAAATATCCCTAAGTGATCCACTCACAAACCAACCTAACCGCCGGGCGGTCATTGAATTTTCACAACGTGCTTATGGCAAAGCGCTTGAAACTCAACAACCTTTAACAATAGCGATCATTGATCTGGATTTTTTCAAGCGTATTAATGATGAATTTGGTCATGATGTGGGCGACAATGTTCTAAAAGCCTTTGGGCTAGCATGTAAAGAAGTACTGAGAAAACAAGACTATTTTGGCCGTTACGGCGGAGAAGAGTGGATGTTGGTGATCACAGACACAAATGAAACCGTATTACCGACAATTTTTGAACGAGTAAGTGCTAAATTAAATACAACAGAAATCAGTGGATTACCTATGAATTTCGAAGTTAACTTTAGTATGGGGGCAGCAACAACGGTCCCTTCCCTTCAGCTGCAACTAACCAATGTGGTCAAAATGGCCGATAAACAACTTTATATCGCAAAAGAAAATGGACGAAACCAGTTAAGGTCCGCGGTGATACCGGCTTGAGTTTTATTAACCCATTATCGAACAAACTATCGACACCTATAACCACTACACCGTATTTTTGCAGTTAAGTTCTTTATCTCTGGTTATGAATATGGTGTATTAGATAACATCTTTTCCTTCCGCGCACTCTGCGGATTAACAATAAGACAGTATTTTTGATTCAACATCCATTCTATATAGATAAATGGCAAGTAACGCCTAAAACAAATACCTTGCGTCTAGGCGATATAGTTAAAACTATAGAGCCTAAAGCAATGAATGTACTCGTTGTTTTATGTCGTCGCCAAGGAGACGTTTTAAGTTCGGATGACATAGTATCAGAATGTTGGGGTAACGCTGAAATTGGCGACAACCCTGTGCACAAAGTCATTACACAACTGCGAAAAGCGCTAGGTGATAAAGCCTCAAATCCACTCTTTATAGAGACAATTCGCAAGCGCGGTTATCGAGTGATCGCTGAAGTTTCATTTCCGCTGGAGGATAAAGAAGAATCTTCTAATACTGAATGGACTGGCGGCTCTCCTTTTGTAGGACTTAGCGCATTTAACGCATCAGATTCTCATGTGTTTTTTGGTCGCAATGAACAAATCGCCGCATTACTTCAACAGGTATCAAAACAGGTTCAACGTAAGCGTACATTTTGTTTAATCTTAGGGCCTAGTGGCACGGGTAAATCTTCGATAGTCAGTGCAGGTGTACTTCCTAGGTTACAATCAAGCCAAGGTTATGATGGCATTAGAGTAGTGAGTTATACCAGTTTAGATTTTGCAGATATTTCCGATGGCAGGCTTTTCTTAGACCTTGCTGGTACTTTGCTAGACTGGGATATTGATGACGCCCCTGTGTTCGACGGGCTCAGCGCTGATAAGCTTGCCAATGATTTGAAAAACAAACCTAATACTGTTATTTCTCATCTTCAAACAGTGTGCAATAACGCACTCAAAGAGGCACTCAATGTAAAAGTACGTCTGTTCCTTTTTTTTGATAGATTAGAAATTTTACTGTCTTCACCGGTATTCAGTTCAGAAGAAAAAGCCAATCTACTGTTGTTAATCGAAAAATTAGCAACATCTGAATGCGTGATCGTATTTAGTGCATGCCGTAATGACTTTTATCCTTTAGTTGTAACACACCAAAGTTTAATGACAGACAAAGCAAATGGCGCACATTTCGACTTAGCTGCGCCGACGTATTCTTCGCTTTCTCAAATGATCTGCTTACCCGCAAGCGCAGCGAATTTAACGTGGACAAAAGACGAAAAATCGGGGCTATTTTTAGACGAAATTTTAGCAACTGAAGCGAGTAATAATCCCGACTCACTCCCTATGTTACAGTACAAACATCAGGAGCTATATTTACAACGTAACGAAAATAACGAGCTTCAATCCACAGTTTATCGCTCACTGGGTGGCATAGAAGGCGCTATAGGAAAAAAAGCAGAAGAAATACACCAACAACTGCCAGAAGCTCACCAGCAAGAATTCAGCTACATATTGTCGCTGTTAGTTACCCTTAACTCAGATGGTCAAACCTTAACTAGCCGTGCCGCTCGATGGTCCCAGTTAACCCAATCCACACAACATGATTTTGTACAGGCTATGGTCGATAGTCGCTTATTTGTATCTCACTTACAAAACAACGAACCTTGTTTTAGCGTCACTCACGAAGCCTTACTGAGAAGCTGGCCAAGAGCAAGTGAATGGATAAAAGTTCACCGCGAAAGTCTAATAATCAAAAGCAGGTTGCAAGAAGCCTCAAAACGTTGGGTACAAGAAAAACACAATAGTGCTTACTTATTGGCTAGCGGCAAGCCATTACTTGAAGCGCTCAGCCTCAAAAATGACGCTGCGCTTACACTAGAGCCAAACGAAATTAGGCTCATTAATATTTCTCAAAAACGAGCAAAATACAGGCGATGGAGTAAACAAGGCATAGTTACCTTACTTTTTTTACTCACGTTTACTTCTGTCTTTATGAGTTACAAAGGACTGCAATCTGAACAATTAGCACAAGAAAAACGGCTGGAAGCAGAAAACTTGTTAGGTTTTATGGTTGGGGAATTTGCGGACAAATTACGCAGTGTGCAACGCATGGACTTGCTTGATGGGATAAGTAATAAAGCACTAGAATATTTTAGCAGCCAAGATATAAAACACGACAAAACACTATTAGCCTTTACCCGAAACAAAAAAACGCAACGATCTCAGTTTCAACATGCACAAACGCTACAAGCAATGGGAGAAGTTGCCTATTCTCGAGGAATAAACGACCAAGCT
>CAYUZL010000508.1:0-12221 GCA_964449725.1 uncultured Alteromonas sp.
TCTATATTGTCATTAGTGGCTATTATCAAGGCTAAATCTTCGGTCCAATCATCGAGGTTTGTTAAGTAACCTTCTTTGTCTGTGGCAATGACGTTGTCATTGTATATAAGTGTCATAAATACTCTTTAAATTGGTTACGCGTAACCCTTATTGAGGTTTATAGTTTAATTATAAAATCTGATTTTTCAATGGCTTGAGTTGCATCTTGGTCTGATATGTAACTCAGTCCAGAGATAAGATCGTCCTGCTCTATTTTATGAGAATTTAGGCTATTTTGGCAAACATAAAGAGGCTCAATATCAAAAAAGGTAAAGCCACTTATGCGTTTTCCTGCATGTTTTTGGTTGTTCATTGGATCTTGGTTTTTGAGTAGTTGCAGTACGCCTTCACCTTTGAATATGACGTTGGCGTCATGCCCATAGGCCGTAGATGCCATTATTAAGTCATGAGCTTCGTTTGTGGTGCCATTGACATAAGGTGGGGTAGATATCACAAAGGTAATAGTGGCCATTATATTTGCACTTATATTTGGACTAAGGTGTTACAGCGATGCAACACTGAATAAAATTCACTTAAGCCCGTAAGTTCAAAAGGGCCGATATTATCTTCGTTAACACTTCTGCGTTTAGCTACAGTTGAACAAGCTACAAGGCGAACCTTGTACTTTTCTTTCAGCGCTTGCCAATCTTCAAAGTAATCAGCGTCGTTAACAATAGTGACAGCACCAAAATATAAAAAGATAATCTCGTACTCTGTATGGGGATCAGTGAGCTTATCCATACATGTTTTAAGCACGGCTTTACTTGTTGGTGTTTTTGTTTGAGGGCTGACTAGCAGAGCATTTATCGATGTGTTCATAAGGTATAAATAAAAACACCCCTAAAAAGGGGTGTTTAGATAAGTTAAAATGTATTTAGTCGTCGCCTAACACACCAAGCAAGCTTAATAGGTTTACGAATATATTATAAATATTCAGATATAAGCCAACAGTTGCAAGTATGTAGTTAGTTTCACCACCATTAATGATTCGGCTTGTGTCATACAAGATGAAGCCAGACATAATGAAGATAACCGCTGCACTAATTGCTAGGCTTAATGCTGGAATAGCAAAAAACAGGTTACCCAAGGCTGCAAGTACTACAACTAACAAACCTACCATTAAAAAACCGCCCATAAATGAGAAGTCTTTTTTCGTTGTTAATACATAGGCCGATAATGCGAAGAAAATAAATGCTGTTCCACCTAGTGCTTGAGCAATAAGCGCTGAGCCACCAGGAATTGCAGCGTAGGCATTTAGCATTGGCCCTAAAGAACCACCTAAAAGACCAGTGAAAAGAAAGACCCAGTATATACCTGAAGCAGAGTTTGCTTTCTTATTGACTATGAACATAGAGATGAATCCACCTATAAACATAACCAAGGCCGCACCACGACCAAGACCCATAGCCATTGTTGCAACTGCACACACAGCACTAAATGCTAGTGTCATAGCAAGTAGCGTATAGGTGTTTTTAAGTACCTTGTTGGTTTGTAATACCGACGCTTCTGACGATTTTGAATAAACTGAACGTTGTTCCATCTTTTCCTCCAATAGAACCAAATTACACTTTATGTGTATTGTTAGGGTATTTGTAGGGGTTTTGGTTCAATATTTCAAGGTTTTTTAATTCATAAATAAAAACTAATTCAATTTGTACGGACTTATTGGGGGTAGACCAAAGGAATTGAACAATTAGAACACAAATTGATGAATAGATGAGCGGTTGACAACTTTTTTTAAATTAGCGCTTTACAAGCCTCAAAAAACCATTAATATGCGCATCACTTCAGGAGAGCTGGCAGAGTCCGGTTGAATGCACTTGACTTGAAATCAAGCGAAGGGTCAAACCTTCCGGGGGTTCGAATCCCTCGCTCTCCGCCACATTCCAGAAAAAGCCTCGTTCATGCGAGGCTTTTTTTTGCATTAAATTTTATGCTGTTCAGTTTTGAGATAAACCATCACAGCACATTGATGTCATCAGTCATATAAAAAGGATTACATATCCTGAATTTAAAAATAGGACATATAGCTTCTTTTTAGATGGAACAAACCTTGTTGCATGCTTATTAACCAGTTTGTTTGCGATATGTGAGGTTTAAATAAAATGTTGTAAACTGATGGAAGATAAACCCGTAAAGCTATGCTATGGTTTTATCATTGATGATGAGAAGTAATCAGGTGCAAACGCATTCTAGTTATTAAGAGAGAGATAAGTGATAAAAGTCGTTCTTGTTGATGACCACGATTTGGTTCGCACAGGGATAAAGCTGATATTACAGGACGTAGCTGATTTTAACATAATCAATGAAGCGAAATCAGGAGAAGAGGCCGTTGCAATATGCAAAAAGCACTCCCCCGATGTTGTTTTGATGGATGTAAACATGCCTGGTATCGGTGGTTTAGAGGCGGTACGCCAAATTCGCCGAGTATCTGACGATACCAAAGTTATCTGCTTATCCGTGCAAAAAGATCACCCTATTCCTAGTCAGGTTATGCAGTTAGGTGCGTATGGTTTTCTAACTAAAGACGCTGCGCCTAAGGAAGTGATTAACGCTATTTATAAGGTTGCATCGGGACAAAAATATTTGTCTGTTGAGGTAGCACAAAGTATCGCTATGAGTAGTGTCGATACGAATAGTGAAAACCCTTTTGAAGACCTTTCAACACGAGAGCTGGATATCGCTATGCGGCTGACCAAAGGGGCCAAGGTGCCTGACATTGCTGGTGAATTGAATATTAGTGCGAAAACGGTTAATACGTATCGGTATCGCATGTTTGATAAACTGGCTGTTGATTCTGACGTAGAATTAACCCATCTGGCTATTAGGCATAAACTGATTTCCAGCGATAATCTATAACGTTGAACAATGTCTGAAACTGTGACGTTTGACGCTGACGCGTTTTTAAAAGACTTAACTCACCGGCCTGGTGTTTATCGCATGTATGATAAACAACAAGATGTGATTTACGTTGGTAAAGCTAAAAACCTAAAAAAGCGGGTATCGAGTTATTTTCGTAAAAATGTAGAGCACGCGAAAACCCGTGCGCTAGTAAAGCATATTGTTTCAATGGACGTCACTGTGGTGACAAGTGAAACAGAAGCGTTTCTGCTAGAAAATAACTTCATTAAAAAATACAAGCCTAGATACAATGTGTTGTTGAAAGACGACAAATCCTATCCGTATATTGTACTAACCAATCATAAGCACCCCAAATTAGGCTCTCATCGAGGTACACGTAAAAACGATGGTGATTATTTTGGCCCTTACCCAAGTTCTTGGGCCGTAAGAGAAAGCCTGCGTTCAATGCAACGCATTTTTCCTGTTAGGCAGTGTGAAGACAGTTATTATCAAGCGAGAAGTCGCCCCTGTCTTCAGTATCAAATGCAACGTTGCAGCGCACCTTGCGTGAAAGGGCATGTTACTGATGAAGAATACAGTGAGTCAGTAGAACTCGTTAAATTATTCTTAAAGGGTAAAAACCAAGACGTTATTGAAACCTTGGTGAGCAAAATGGAAGAGGCAAGCCAATCCCTAAATTTTGAAGCCGCAGCCAAATATCGCGATCAAATCAATGCACTGCGTAAAGTGCAAGAACAGCAGTTTGTTGCGGGTACACAAGACAACATGGATATTTTTGGTTTCGCATTTAAAGGCAATATGGCGTGTGTGCAGGTTATGTTTATTCGCGATAACCAACTATTAGGAAGTAAATCCTATTTTCCTCGAGTGCCGGCTACTGCCACAGAAGATGAAGTGTTTCAGTCGTTTTTCTTGCAATTCTATTTATCGAAAAACAAGGCCATTCCCAAGCACATAGTACTACCAAGAGAATTAGACGATGAAACGGCGATTGTTTCTTTGCTTAAACAAGAAGCCAAGCACAACGTGACTGTTTACAAAGGTGCTCGTGATGAAAAGCGCCGTTATTTGCATCTAGCCAATACCAATGCGCAAAATTCTTTAGACACCCAATATGTCGCGCAAAAATCGGTGCATGCTCGCTATTTAGTGCTGGAAGAAGCACTTGAATTGGGTAAGCCAATTCAACGTATGGAATGCTTCGATATCAGCCATACGTCAGGGCAACAAACTGTGGGGTCTTGCGTGGTGTTCAATAGAGAAGGGCCACTTAAATCAGATTACCGACGATTTAATATAGAAGGTATAACACCAGGCGATGATTATGCCGCGATGGCACAAGTGCTTTCAAGGCGTTACAAAAAGCCTCACGAAGACACCAAAATTCCCGATATTCTTTTCATCGATGGAGGTAAAGGGCAGTTAAGCCAAGCTGAAGCGCATTTTGAAGATTGGCCTGTAGAATTTAAACCCTTGATTATCGGTGTTGCCAAAGGGGTTAGCCGTAAAGCGGGCCTTGAAACCTTAATATCGGGCTACAGTCGAGACACAGTACATTTAGACAGTCACTCGCCAGGGCTTCACCTAATTCAACATATTCGCGATGAATCTCACCGTTTTGCGATTACGGGCCACCGTCAGCGCAGGCAAAAAGTGAAACGCACCTCAACCTTAGAAGGTATTAAAGGCGTAGGGGCTAAACGCAGGCAAGCACTACTAAAATATATGGGAGGATTACAAGGGCTTAAAAAAGCCAGTGCTGAGGAAATTGCCAATGTACCCGGTGTAAGCAGCCAACTTGCTGAAATCATTTACGAACATTTACATGCTTAGGTGCTATTAGTGGCTATCTTTGTTACTAAATGGCAAACTAGCGTCCGATAAGTGGCAGTAGCGCCGCACCAAGAGAGCAGTTATGTGGACCATTCCCAATATTATTACTTCATTTCGCATCGGGTTAATTCCGGTGTTTGTATTCGTTTACTTTCTAGATTGGCGATGGGCGCATGAAATCGGCGCTTTCATATTTTGGCTCGCCGCGGTAACAGACTGGTTTGATGGTTACTTGGCGCGCAAATTAAAACAAACCACGCCCTTTGGTGCCTTTCTAGACCCTGTAGCCGATAAACTCATTGTGGCGGCTGCATTACTTATGATCACCCACACTTATGCGTCTGTTGCGATTACGGTTCCCGCAGTGGTGTTAATGCTCAGAGAAATTTACGTATCAGCCTTGCGAGAATGGATGGGAACGAAAGGTCAACGAGATAAAGTAAAGGTGTCGGTAATAGGAAAGTGGAAAACCACAGTGCAAATGCTTGCACTTATCGGTTTGTTGTCGGGTTTACAGTCATTTATGGGGGTTCCTTTGTATTGGGTAACCTTAGGTCATATTTTGTTGTATGTTTCTGCAGCACTTTCCCTTTGGTCAATGATCACGTATTCAATTTCTGCGTGGCCAAGTATACGAGATGGGGCAAAATAGTCTAAAAAGCAAGCAAACAGTGCGTAGTTGATTGAAAACTACGCATTCAGTGCGGATTATTGTTGACTCTTATTAAAGTGAATGTAGAATGCGATTCCACATTGAGTTGTACAGCAACAACATGTTGTAAACGACGCGGGAATAGCTCAGCTGGTAGAGCACAACCTTGCCAAGGTTGGGGTCGCGAGTTCGAATCTCGTTTCCCGCTCCAAACTCAAGTGGCGGAATGGCAGAATGGCTATGCAGCGGATTGCAAATCCGTGGATCTCGGTTCGACTCCGGGTTCCGCCTCCATTATAAAGGGCAACCAGCCCAACCTGCACATCATGTGCAATCCCGATGCCCGGGTGGTGAAATTGGTAGACACAAGGGATTTAAAATCCCTCGTCGGTAACGACGTGCCGGTTCAAGTCCGGCCCCGGGCACCATTTCATGAGCAATCCCAAAGTAATCAAGCGATACAGAAGAACGGTTCAAGGCCATTCAATCAGAGTCTCTCTTGTTAACCAAAGATAAACTGGAAGCACTCAGAGTAGTTGAGCATATCAACACGACCTTATCCTTGGTCTATCCACTGAACAAAAACGATGCTGTTAAGGTTGTTCATGCGGCCCTGCACAAGTTTCAACCCATATTTCAGAAGCGAAGAATGATCAAAGTTCAGGAGTACCTTGAGCTTGAATTATCCGAAGAATCAGGAGAACTACTTGCTGAAGTTGTAGACAGATATATTGACGAGAAGCTCAGAACCAAAGCGTGGGCAGAGAAAACATACCTTGGGTACAAGGTCATATACAAGAACCTAATCACTCTGCTTAAAGACAAGAGAATCAGAAACATTAGGGCTAAGGATGCTCAACAGGTCAAAAATGCACTTCAAAGACTACCTGCTAACCGGAATAAGAAGGTTGAGTACAGAGAAAAGCCCATTGAACGTATCCTCAAGATGAAGATCCCAACTTCACATCTAATGTCTATTAAGACCATCAACACTATGCTTGGGTGCTATTCTGAGCTGTTAAAATGGGCAGTAAAGAATGGTTACACAGCAACTAATGTGTTTGATGGGATGTTGCTCAAGGACACAAGGAAGGCTAGGGAGCTCCGCTCACCGTTTGCTCCGAATGATCTCAAGAAGTTGTTCTCAGATACAGCAATCATGAGTCCTCGAAAAGGATGGCAGAAGTGGTTACCTGTTCTTGGACTGTATACAGGAGCAAGATTAAATGAACTGTGTCGGTTACAGTGAAAGGATATCCTCAAAGTAGAAGGGTACTGGTGCATATCAATCAATGACGAACGTGATACTCAGATGCTGAAGTCAGTATCAAGTAAACGAGTTATTCCTATCCATAAAAAACAGATTAAGATGGGATTTATTGATTATGTTATCAGTACAGCACCAGCGCCAAACAGTATGGTTTTTCCTGACTTGAAGCTACTGAATGAGAGATATTCGCATACACCTTCACGGTGGTTCAGCAATATCAAGAATAGGGTGCTAAGTGAAAGTGATAGGAAGTCGTTCCATTCCTTTAGGCACACCTTTGTCGACTACTTATTTAACAAGCTTAAGCTTCAAGGGAATCCTTTGGTTAAAGCGCTATTGGGGCATTCCGACAGTGAGATTACATCTGGGATTTATGGTTCCTCTTTTTCCGTTGAAGACCTTAACAGGATTGTGCAGTCGATTGACTTCAGAAGTTACGGTTTGATTTTCGACTAAATTATTCAGTTGTTCCAATAGGGTAGAGCATAAGTGGGATTCTGTTTGGCTGAACAAATGAACTAGCAACGCATGAAAAACTATCGACTTCGTTTAGTTTTGTATTTTCAGAATCAGTATACTTTAGGAAATTTTCTTTGATGATGTCGCAAAACTCTCCGCATGACCAAAATTGGAATCCACAACGGACAACTAGGTTGTAACCACTTTCAATGTAATCTTCACCAAACTGGTTGATATCATTGGGAATAAAAAAATAGAAATTATGCCTATCCATCAGATGCAGGTATGGATCTAACTCTTCAGATAGGCCGTATGCTTGCGATTGAAGCAATAAGGAAGCCCCGAGGCTATTGGGTTTAGCTGTATACTCTTGGCTAATTTCACGGCCTGAGTATCTTTCGATAATGTACTTAGCTGCGTTTTCAGGTTGGATATTTACAGTAGTTACTCGCCCAGAACATTTAATGTAATCGGTCATATAAGCAACAAGGTAGTCTTTGATTCTTGCTTTCTCTTGAAGTGAGCTGTACACACTAAAAAATGAATACAGAAAAGGGGCCTGAATATCTGACAAAGTCTTAAGATGATTAACATATTCTTTCAGCAAGAAATCTAATAGCGGACTAACTTTGTTAATCAAAGATTTATCGATTAGTAATAATTGCGAAGAGTAACCGAGAATCTTTGAAATACGGATAGGTAGGTAATAATGATTTGAAAAGGAGTCGAAGCCACTTCCTTCTCGGTTCAAAAGGAAATAGCGATCTTTATTGAGATTTTCCATCAGGTCGTCAATCAATTGCACACAATATTGTTTAAACAGATGCATAAATTCTCTGATGGTGTCGCGTGCCTTAGTATTGGATAGATGAGGAATTAATAAAGTGGTTATTGCGTTAATTATTTCTAGCTGCTTAAAGTTATTTGTAGGTTCATATTTGCGAATGAATCTATAACCAACCCCTTTTATCAGTGTTACTAGATCTTCAATACTTTCAACGTCCTGTGATGTTTTCCTTAAGATATCAAGAAGTCTGTTTATGCTTTCGGGCTCGTCCAAATTTTCATAAAGATTCCAAAGTTTATCTTTTTGTAAGAGCAGCAGCGAACCGACCCTTGAAGCTGAAGGTATAAAAGAGACATCGTGCGTGGAGATAGTACTTTGTCTGCTGAAATATGGATTCTTAGAAAATATACTTGGACCATACAAGTTCATTCCCCACGATGACGGTGTTTGCTCTATTTTCTCTTGTATAAACTTAGATGAAATGACACGTCCAAGACTAACTAAGTCCAAGTATTCTAACTCTGAGTTAACTTTTTCGCTCCCAGAAATATAACTTAGTAGATTGCCTGTCAGAATTCCTTGCCCTCCTACCTCAGAAGCGAATTCGTCGGATGCTGCAGCAGCTAAGATTGAAATTCCAAATGAACCTTTAGCACCCATAAGATCAGGTTTTACGAGTGAAAGTAAATCGTTAACTAATCCAGCTGTATTGCAAGCATCAATTACTAAGTTAACGTGCCTGACCTCAGAGGAAGAAATTAGCCTAAATACTTCAGACAAGGATAAACCTGTAAAGCTAATTCTATCCGTTCTTGTTTCGTTCAAGCATAGGTAGTATGTGCCGTTACTTACTCCTCCATGACCTGCAAAAAATAACGTAAAAACGTCTGGACAAACGTTTTCAAACAAAGCTGCTTCTAAACAATTTCGTACGTCATCTACTTTTGGAGACCTAAGTAAAAATGAGCTTTTTTCGTCGTACATTGAGTATTCTGAATTAACTAAAACCCCATATATGGACGAAGCATCGTTCTCTGCACCAGATAAATTGTTTAGGCTTTCATTAGAGTATTGATCGCATCCAACCGAGACAAGATAGGCTTTCATAGGTCGACACCTGCAAACTTATTTAACCTCTGTTTTTCTTTATCAAGAGCAGCCTCTGTTTTTTCTTTTTGAATCCGGTTCACTTCATTTTTGAACTCTTCACCTTGTGACTCTAGTGAAGCAATCAGTGGCTTAGCAGCGTCTGGTCCAACATGCAATTGAGGCAATTCTACCTGCCCATTTTCATTTACTGAAAACTCTACTTTCTTAAGGAGTTCCAAAAAGGCTTCAGCTTGAGAAGAATACTCACTCTGTTTTACTGTATTTCCAACTTTGTCACAGCTCTCGCTAATTGTCTGATACATCCCTTGCACTATCTGAGATGTAAACCCTTCGATAAATTTGCTAAGCACTTGAAATAGTTGGCTTGTATTATTAACCAGCAAATCCTCATACTCTATTTTTAGCTCAACACCTTTTTCTTTGAACGTAGACTCTTCTGTTTCTTGTTCTCTGATTGTTAGCCAATTTCGTCCATGCTTAAAAGAGTGCACATTTTCTTTGGAAATATAGGCTGATATCTGGTCTCTGTGTGTTTCCACTGCCATATCAAGTAACGCTTTTCCGAATTCCTCAGATTCCGATTTATACGTAAATACCATTTTTTCTCCAAGCAGATAGCTACTAATTCGGTTGTATCGTTTCGATCTCAACAAATGTCGAGGTAATTATATTACACGTTATCATTTAGTATGTTCGCAACAAAGTGATTTGGCAGGAGGAACACAAATCGAATTGATATGAGTTAAATACTCTTGATGATCTAATCCTTCTGTATCGCTTGATTACTCTGGGATTGCTCATGAAGTGGTGCCCGGGGCCGGAGCAGGATCATCCCTGTTTATGCCCTTGGAACCCGCATGTTTACGTTGAGTTAATGGAGATCTAACCGTACACTGGTAAATGGATCTGGTCAATCCTAGGTTATCTTCAGCTTAATATTCCTGCTTTACTGTATTGCTTGTGGAAGGCCGAAGGGACACCGGGGGTACCAATATTTACGTTAGTCAGCACAGTACATACTTTCAGTCCTGAAGTGTCCACAAAGGAATCCCTTGCCTAGTAGCAGAGAGAATAATTAGTGGGGGATTCTTATCTAATAGACTAAAGGACAAGAGTACCCCATTAACTCCTTGGATTTCTTACCATCTTATCTGCTTCACAACCTTAACTACAGCGTGACAAAGATTTTCTATGATGATTTAATATTGAGCCTAATTGTTATAAGGGAGGTAGTAATAACAATGGATGAATTTGGCATACGATTTGGTTCAGGCACAGAGGAAAACTTCAATACTCTGCGTTCTCTGTTTCTTGAAATTAAGAATGACAAGGACAATGAAACCGAAAGGGATGAAAGTGATTGGATAAATTTCGTTCCGGATAGTCTGAAGAACAACTTTGATTGGCCTGATGAGTTAAAAAGAGCTGAATGGCTTGATTTCATAAAGGATAAGGCTATTGCAATTCCTGATGTCAGTAGTCAACTAAGTGCAAAATGGGATTTCTATAGCATTATTGACGCTTTTCATAGTGGTGAATATGACCTAATGGATTGCGTAAAAGTCAACGACTCTTATGAAATGCACATCTATCCCTTCAGTTATCCGTATGGAGGAATTGGGCCATTGATAGCTTTAGCTGAAGGGTTCTGTTTTGAAATCATCGGAATAAATGAATATGGCAAATACTTGAAAAGAGACGAAATAGGGAGAGCTTAAATTTAGCTATGGAAGTAAAGCGATATACAGAACAGCGTGATTCTTGGCCTAAAGATGGAAAAGTCATACTCGCTCAATACGATACTGATTCGGTAACAGTTTATCAGGCATACAATAAGTCTATTGGGTTATATGCTGCTAGAAACAAAACGTTTGGGGGAGACTTTAGCTTTACCAGAATGACTTGGATAAAGCCTAATTTTCTTTGGATGATGTTTCGCTCTGGATGGGGAGTTAAAGAAAATCAAGAGGTCACTCTAGCAATTAAAATCAGAAAGTCTGCTTTCGAGAGAATACTAGACTTAGCAGTTCCTTCGACTTTCGATGAGATTCGCTATGCAACAAGAGACGAGTGGCAAGAGTCTATAAAAAACTTCCATGTCCGCCTACAATGGGACCCTGATCATGATCCATTTGGGGAAAAAGAAAATCGAAGAGCAATTCAATTGGGGTTAAGGAATGTAATCCTAGATGAATTTGTAAATGATTGGATTATAGACATAACAGACATTTCAGAATTTGTAAGTGAGCAGAGAGAACACGTTATTAATGGTAACTTGGACCTGCTTTATTGCCCAAACGAATCTATTTATTCACCGGTAAATAAAGCTCTCATCAAAAAACTCGATCTCACAGTGTATTAGGCCTACTCCTTTTCATTTGCCTGTTTGTTCATATCTTAAAAGCCGTATCAATTAAGAGTAATCCAAAGAAAGCTTTTGATTTAATTGTTTAGTCACTCTTTTATTTGGATTATTTCTTCTATAGTCGCGTAAAAAAATCAATGCTTCTTCTAAGCGTTTCATACTAGCGTTGAGTGCAACGGTACGATTTAACTAGAGACTTCGTTAGAGGTAAAATTCAATAAACTAACGAGGTTAAAATGCCAAAGAAAAACTTAACAATCGAATTTAAAAGAGAATGTGCGGAGTTGGTTATCATTCATGGTTACCGACAGGGTGATGCGGCTAAAGCGATGAGTGTGAGTATCTCATCTATCCAGGGTTGGGTGTCGCAGTACAGCAAAGAACAAAAAGGAGTCACTCCTAAAGCTAGCGCGTTAACGCCTGAGCAGCTGCGAATTCAGGCGTTAGAAAAACAAGTTAAGCAACTAGAGAGTGACAATCAGCTATTAAAAAAAGCTTCAGCCTTATTCGCATTGGAAATGAGCAGCACCAACAGATTGCGGTAAGGCTAAACAATATGGGTAGAAGTGTTGTGCAAATTTGTCGTTGCTTATCGATTGCGGCGAGTTCGTTTTATTACCTTTATTCGCACCCAACAAGGCTGGCTATATCTTGCTGTCATTATGGACTTGTGTTCACGTAAAGTGATTAGTTGGGTATTTTCCGACAAACCAAACAGCGAACTGACAACACGAGCTTTGCGACTAGCCGTGAATAAGAGACAACCCAATGAAAGTCTATTATTCCACACGAACCAAGGCGTACAATATACTTCCGATGCGTTTCAACAAGCACTGAAAGAGCA
>CAYUZL010000509.1:0-5718 GCA_964449725.1 uncultured Alteromonas sp.
GGGCTTAGGTCTGCAACTAGAGCCGGAAGCCCTTCAGCATTTACCTCAAACCTTACAAATTTTCCTTTCGTCTGGTTTATTACCCGCGACATTTTTAGCGGTTACGCTAAACCTAATGCTACCGCACACAAAAGAGAGTTAGCTATGCCTCGCCATCTTATTGAAAACGCCGATACTATCCTATGTATGAACGACGCTAAGTCTGAATTAAAGAATGGTTATCTCGTATTGGCCAATGGCATTATTGAACAAGTAGGTAATGGAAGTGTTGCTCCACAATTAAAAGCAAGCTGCGACACAGTGACAAATGCAGCAGGTTGTGTGGTAACTCCGGGGTTAATTAATACCCACCACCATTTGTACCAAAGTATTACTCGAGGTGTTGCAGGAGGCCAAGATGCGCTTTTATTTGGATGGCTAAAAACCCTGTATCCAATTTGGGGCCATTTACGCTCTGATGATGTTTATAACGCCGCCCGCTTAGGGTTAGCTGAACTTGCGCTAACAGGTTGCACCCTAACCTCGGATCACCATTATTTGTATCCCAATGACGTCACGCTTGATGACACCATACATGCAGCGCATTCTGTGGGAACGCGACTAACCGCAACCAGAGGAAGCATGAGTATAGGAGAAAGTAATGGTGGCTTGCCTCCAGATAGCCTTGTAGAAAATGAAGACGCCATTTTACAAGACAGTATTCGTTTAATAGACCAATACCACCAAGCCGAAGCTGGTGCCATGATACAAATAGCCTTGGCACCCTGTTCGCCATTTTCTGTCAGTACTGACTTAATGAAAAACGCCGCGATTTTAGCGCGAGAAAAAGGGGTTCGTTTACATACCCACTTGGCTGAAAATGTTGAAGATGTTCGTTACTCTCTAGAAAAATTTGGCTGTCGTCCTGGCCAGTATGCTGCGGATTTAGGTTGGGTAGGCCCAGATGTCTGGCATGCTCACTGCGTGCAACTCGATCCTCAAGAAATAGCACTGTTTGCTGAAACCCACACGGGCGTGGCTCATTGTCCCTGCTCTAACTGTCGACTAGGCTCAGGTGTCGCGCCAATTATTCATATGAAAGCACAAGGCGTTCCCGTAGGCATTGGTGTAGATGGCTCAGCGTCCAATGATATTGCCCATATGTTAAACGAAGCCCGCCAATGTATGCTGCTTCAGCGAGTCCAATACGGCGCAAATGCGATTACAGCTAGAGAAGTGCTTGAACTTGCCACTCGCGGTGGTGCCAAGGTGTTAGGTCGAAATGATGTAGGCCAGCTATCCATAGGATACAGAGCCGACGTTGCAATTTGGGATATGAACAACTTGCACAGTGCTGGAAGCTGGGATCCAGTTGCCGCGTTAATATTCAGTGGCCCACAAACAGTACGAGACTTATTTGTAGAAGGGAAATGCATTATCAAGGAAGGTGAGTTCACTCATTTAGACAAAAACGAGGTAATTGCAAAAGCACAAGAAAGCACGTCGTACTTAATGAGTAAGGCATAACCGCCCCGCTTCACCTATTGGTTAAAACGGGACGTAATTTAGGTCTACGGTATTACAAACTAGAAATGGTTTCTCTTTGCGCATTTAACGTGCGTAATTGAGATTGAAAATCGTCACACTTAGCCCGTTCTTTTTCAATAACTGCCTCAGGTGCGTTGCTCACAAACTTCTCGTTCGCTAGCTTACCTTCAACACGTTGAATATCTTTTTGTAACTTATCCAGCGCTTTATCGATTCGAGCGAGCTCCGCATCTTTATCGATTAAACCCGCCATAGGAATCAATATTTCCATCTCACCTACAATTGCCGAAGCACTTGCTGGAATATCATCGCCGTCCACTACATGAGTGATAGACGCTAACTTTCCAAGACGAGTTAAAAACACATCCATTTTCGCAGCTCGTTCACTGTCTTTTGCCGTGGCATTTTTAAAGAGCACATCTAGAGGCTTATTCGGTGAAATGTCCATTTCCCCACGAATGTTTCTTACCCCAACAATGCACTTTTTCAGCCATGCAATATCGTCCAAAATATCATCGCGAATGAGCTCAGGCTTTTCTTCAACGAAAGATTGTGACATGACACTTGATTCTTCAGTAACCTCAACACCACACAATGGTGCAAGCTGTTGCCAAATAGTATCGGTAATGTAAGGCATAAATGGGTGTAACAAGCGCATCACTTGTTCAAGTACATTAACTAACGTATGACGTGTACCGCGCTTTTCAGCATCACTGGCATCATCGTTATTCAATACGGGTTTGGTTAATTCTAAATACCAATCGCAGAACTGATTCCAAGTGAATTCGTACATAAGCTGAGCAGCAATATCAAAGCGATAATCGGCCAAAGCCGTCTCTACTTCTGCACGGGTTTTTTGTAGCATAGCTAAAATCCACTCGTCAGCTACAGACAACACTTTTTCTTCGCCGTTAACCCCAACATCTTCGCCTTCAGTATTCATTAATACAAAGCGCGATGCGTTCCAAATTTTATTACAGAAGTTGCGATAGCCTTCGACTCGGCCCATATCAAAATTAATATCTCGACTGGTCGAGGCCATGGCCGCAAAGGTAAAGCGCAGAGCATCAGTGCCATAAGCATTAATGCCTTCAGGGAACTGCTTGCGAGTGCTTTTGCCCACTTTTTCAGCCATTTTTGGCTGCATCATGCCCGATGTACGTTTTTCTACTAACGCATCAGCACTAATACCGTCAATTAGGTCGATGGGGTCAAGCACATTGCCTTTAGACTTTGACATTTTATCGCCGTTTTCATCTCGAATAAGGCCTGTGATATAGATGTCTTTAAAAGGAATTTTCCCTGTAAATTTCTTGGTCATCATTATCATTCTGGCAACCCAGAAGAAAATAATATCAAAGCCTGTTACCAATACCGATGAAGGTAAAAAGGTTTCTAATTCAGGGGTTTCTTTCGGCCAACCCATAGTAGCAAATGGCCAAAGCGCCGACGAAAACCAAGTATCAAGTACATCGTTATCTTGTGATAGTTTAACCGAGTCGTCTAAATTGTGTTTTTTACGCACATCAGCTTCGGTCGCGGCAACATACACTTTACCTTCTTCGTCATACCATGCTGGAATTCGGTGTCCCCACCACAGTTGACGAGAAATACACCAGTCTTGAATGTTGTGCATCCACTGGTAATAGGTTTTATTCCAGTTTTCTGGCACAAAACGTATTTCACCTGACTCAACAGCTTCGATAGCCGGCTTCGCCAAAGACTCAACTGCAACATACCACTGGTCGGTTAAATAAGGTTCAATAACTGAACCTGTGCGATCACCACGAGGTACTTTGAGTTTGTGATCTTCTATTTTTTCCAGTAAACCTTGATCATCCAAATCTTTTACAATTTGTTTTCTAGCATCGAACCTGTCTAACCCTTGATATGCTTCTGGCGCGTCTGCATTAATTTTCGCATCATCGGTTAGTACGTTTATGACGTCTAGATTGTGGCGCTTGCCCATTTCATAATCGTTGAAATCATGAGCAGGAGTGATTTTTACGCAACCTGTACCAAATTCTAAATCAACATAGTCGTCGGCAATAATAGGAATAAGACGTCCTGTTATTGGCAATTTAATGTGTTTACCCACAAGGTGTTTATACCTTTCATCATCAGGGTGCACAGCAACCGCTGTATCGCCTAACATGGTTTCAGGACGAGTTGTTGCAACAACAAGGTGACCAGAATCGTCGGCAATGGGATAGCGCATATGCCATAAGAAACCGGCTTCTTCTTCGTTGATAACTTCTAAATCGGACACCGCGGTATGCAGAACAGGATCCCAATTTACTAAACGCTTTCCACGGTAAATCAAACCTTCTTCATGTAATTTTACAAACACTTCGGTTACCGCTTCTGACAAATTATCGTCCATGGTAAACACTTCACGAGACCAATCAGCAGAGGCGCCCATGCGGCGCATTTGATTGGTTATCGTACCGCCGCTTTCTTCTTTCCATTCCCAGATTTTCTTTACAAAATCTTCTCGACCTAAATCGTGACGGGTTTTGCCTTGTGCGTTCAACTGGCGCTCTACCACCATTTGAGTTGCAATACCTGCGTGGTCAGTTCCCACTTGCCACAAGGTGTTATCGCCTTTCATTCTGCGATAACGAACCAGAGCGTCCATAATGGTATGCTGAAAAGCATGACCCATATGTAGGCTTCCCGTTACGTTAGGAGGGGGAAGTAAAATACAATAAGGACTGCCTTCACCACTTGGTGCAAACAGGCCTTGGTCTTCCCATCTTTGGTAACATGAAGATTCAATACTCTGGGGATCGAAGGTTTTTTCCATTAGTTCTCTCAAGAATCAGCTTGGGTAAAGCGCATAGTGCACCCTGCCCTTTGGTAATATTTGTATCTTTCCCTTGCCAACGCTTTTTCAGCGTCAGCGGCAGGAACGAAATCGATGATGTGTTGAAACCCATTTGGGTTTGAAATGGTTGCATTACTCAGCACAATAACAGTGCCATTAGGACGAAGCTGTTCTGGCTGCCAGCACACTTGTACTGGAGTGCCGCCCTTAGGGCCTTCGCCTACCAAGTTATGTGGAATAAACCTATCTGTAGGCAATTGCCACAATAGCTCATCAATGGCTTCAGCCTGCTCTTTATCAGCGCACCACACATTGACGCGCTGTTTTTTTGAATAGGCTTCACACGCCAACGAGCAAGACAGCGAATGCCCTACTTCGTCAGCGTCAGTTAATGAATAAAAAGAAACGTGGGTCAAAAGTTAACCTATTAATCCTCGTGAGCAAGCCCTGAGCGATTTAGCAAAAATTGTGTCAGCATAGGCACAGGACGGCCAGTAGCGCCTTTTTTCGCGCCGCTATTCCAAGCTGTCCCAGCGATGTCTAAATGCGCCCAGTTATACTTTTTAGTGAATCTAGCTAAGAAACAACCGGCAGTAATTGTACCTGCGGCACGTCCGCCAACATTAGCTATATCAGCAAATGGGCTTTCGATAAGCTCTTGATATTCATCCCACAAAGGCAAACGCCAAGCGCGATCAGAGCTTTGCTCAGAGGCATTCAACAACTCGTGTGCCAGTGGATTGTGCTGGCTCATCAAACCTGTAGCAAAGCTACCTAAAGCAACAATACAAGCGCCGGTTAATGTGGCAATATCAATAACCGTCTCAGGTTGATAACGCTCTACATAAGTCAATGCGTCACATAATACTAAGCGACCTTCCGCATCCGTGTTTAACACTTCAACAGTTTGACCAGACATAGTGGTAAGTACATCACCGGGGCGATATGCGTTCCCATCAGGCATATTTTCACAGCCTGCTAACACGCCTACAACGTTCAACGGTAAATCCAATGCAGCAATGGTATGCATTAACCCAAGTACGGTAGCGGCTCCGCCCATGTCGTACTTCATTTCGTCCATGCCTGCGCCTGGTTTAATTGAAATACCACCTGAGTCGAAGGTTAAACCTTTACCGACGAAAACAATAGGCGCTGCGTCTTTTTCACCACCATTATAATGAATAAGGCTCATCATAGATTCATTTTCAGAACCACGACCAACAGTTAAGTAGGAATTCATACCCAACTCTGCCATTTTCGCTTCATCGACAACATCGGTGGTTATTTTTTCATATTGCTCACCCAGCTGCTGGGCTTGTTCCCATAAATAAAGTGGGTTACAAATATTTGGCGGCATGTTGGCA
>CAYUZL010000510.1:0-3587 GCA_964449725.1 uncultured Alteromonas sp.
ATACCAAACTGTACGTTTGAACCGCCCGTTTCTACACCAATTTCACGTAAAACAGCCATTGCTGCATTACGCATAATTTGAAATTCTTTGTCTGTTAGGGTTTGTGCTGGTGCAACAGTAATTGAGTCACCGGTATGAACCCCCATAGGGTCGAAATTTTCAATGGTACACACGATAATGCAGTTATCTGCTTTATCTCGTACTACTTCCATTTCGTATTCTTTCCAACCTATCAATGATTCATCAATTAACAATTCGCTGGTTGGAGATAGGTCTAAGCCTCGGCGACAGATTTCGTCGAACTCTTCGATGTTATACGCAATTCCACCACCGGTTCCACCCATGGTGAAAGAAGGACGAATAATACAAGGGAAGCCAATACGAGTTAGCACGTCATGGGCTTGTTCCATTGAGTGAGCAATTTCAGCACGTGGACATTCTAAACCAATGGCTTTCATTGCTTTATCGAAACGCTCTCTATCTTCCGCTTTATCAATTGCGTCAGCAGTCGCGCCAATAAGCTCTACGCCATATTCTTTGAGAACGCCTTCACGCTCTAAGTCCAATGCGCAATTCAATGCTGTTTGACCACCCATTGTAGGCAGAACAACATCGGGTTTTTCTTTCGCAATAATATGCTTAACCACTTCCCAATGAATTGGCTCGATATACGTTGCATCGGCCATTTCAGGGTCGGTCATAATCGTTGCAGGATTAGAATTAACTAAAATAACTCTATACCCTTCTTCGCGCAGCGCTTTACACGCTTGCGCTCCAGAATAATCGAATTCGCAAGCCTGACCAATAACAATAGGGCCAGCACCTAGGATCAAAATACTTTTTATGTCGGTACGTTTTGGCATGAGTTCGTAATCCTACTGATTGGTTTGAGCAAGTTTCATCAGTTCGATGAAGTGATCGAACAAAGGCGCAGCGTCGTTAGGGCCAGGACTTGCTTCTGGATGCCCTTGAAAACTAAACGCGGGTTTATCTTTCAAATGTATTCCTTGTAAGCTTTTATCAAACAAAGACACATGGGTCACTTCAACATTGTCAGGTAACGATTCAGCGTCAACTGCAAAGCCGTGGTTTTGGCTTGTAATCATAACCACGTCTCGTTTTAAATCTTTTACTGGATGGTTGGCACCATGATGGCCGAATTTCATTTTTAATGTAGACGCGCCATTTGCTAAGGCTAATAACTGGTGACCTAAACAAATACCAAAAATAGGAATAGAAGTTGTTAAAAGTGCCTTGATGGCTGCAATTGCGTAATCACATGGCTCAGGGTCGCCCGGGCCATTAGATAAAAAGACACCATCTGGATTCAACTTAAGTACATCTTCTGCGGGTGTTTGCGCTGGCACTAATGTCACTTTACAGCCCCGTTCCACTAACATTCTTAAAATGTTGTGTTTAGCACCAAAATCATAGGCAACAACGTGAAACTGAGCGTTTTCTAGTGAACCGTAACCTTGAGTCAAAGACCAAGTACCACCTGTCCATTCTTTGGTAGATTGCGTAGACACGACTTTGGCTAAATCCATGCCTTTTAAACCAGGAAATGCCTTAGCTTTTATTAACGCTTCATCTTCACTTAACGCGTCACCAGCCACAATACAGCCGTTTTGTGCACCTTTATCTCTAAGGATACGAGTTAAGCGTCGAGTATCAATATCGGCAATACCGACGACGTTCTGCTCAACCAAGTATTCAGATAAGGTTTGTTCCGTTCTGAAGTTACTTGCAACAAGAGGCAAATCACGAATGACCAAACCTTTAGACCAAATTTTATCCGCCTCTACATCTTCACGGTTTGTTCCCGTATTCCCTATATGAGGATAGGTTAAGGTTACGATTTGTTCTGCATAGGATGGGTCGGTAAGAATTTCTTGATAGCCTGTCATAGAAGTATTAAAAACTACTTCTCCAACAGCATAACCTGATGCTCCGATAGCGGTTCCTTTAAAAATAGAACCATCTTCTAACACCAAAAGGGCGTGATTAGCCAAGTCAACCTCCAATTTAAAGCTAACTAAAGGTTTTTATACTTGGGATACATAAAAACCTAACTAAAATAAAGATGTACATAAAATACCCTCTTTATTTTTCTCTCTTTGCAGCTAATAAATACGTGCCTTGAGGTCAAAATAGACACTTCAAAATACGAAATTCTGGCAAATTCCGCTGATAATATAGCAAAACCTTATAAGGGTCAATAACGCCATTGTTTTTTATGAAAATAAAGGTTTCACATCATTTTTAACGTGAAACCTCTAATTTAATCACTTTTTAGTAAAGATCCCACAAGGTCCGACATACCATAATACCCCGGTTCTTGTGACCCTAACCAAATCGCTGCATTCACTGCACCAGTGGCAAACGTCATTCTGGTAGATGCTTTGTGCGTCACTTCTAAACGTTCTCCGTCACAGGCAAAAAGTGCAGTATGTTCACCAACAATATCGCCGCCACGCACAACAGCAAAACCAATGTCTTCTTTTTTCCTAGACTCATGGGTGGTTTGGTGTCCGTAAATCGCACATTCATCAAGGTTTCTATCCGTTGCCTGAGCAATAGCTTCCCCAATTGCAATTGCAGTACCCGATGGAGAGTCAAGTTTGTGTCTGTGATGAGCTTCTATAATATCGATATCAGCCATATCTCCCATGGCTTTTGCAGCTTGCTGCACCAAAGACAACATCACATTGATCCCTAGACTGTAATTGGCCGCCCAAAAAACAGGAATAGATTCAGCGGCTTTGGTCATAAGATCAAACTGGTCTTTACTGAGCCCTGTTGTACCAATCACGATGGCTTTTTTATTCTCTACACACCATGCTAGGTTATCTTCTAGCGCTTCAGGTAAGGTAAAGTCGATAAACACGTCAACACCGCTGGCATCAATAGTTTTCAGTGTTTCACACGTTACGCCAATTGTGCCAATTCGCGCCACATCTCCAGCATCAAGACCTAAAGCTTGTGATGATTGTCTTACTGCAGCGGCCGTCAAACTGGCTTTATCAGAGGTTTGTGTCGCTTCAATAAGGTATTGGCCCATGCGGCCATTTGCCCCTAAAATCCCAAGGTTCATAGCATTCCAAATTTGTAATTACAGCGGGTCGTCACTATGCAATAAATAAGCTGAAAAGCAACCAAAATAGCGCATTCTGTTAAGAATATAACCCGATAAGTTAAATAAAAAAGGCCGCTATACTGAGTAAGCGGCCTTGGTATTTAGTGAGCGTTGATGTTAATTAGTTAAATCATCAAAGAACTTTTTCACACCATCAAAAAAGCCCTGCTCTTTAGGTCTATGTTTAGCAACTTGTTTCGCGTCGCCTCCTATAGACTCATTAAACTCTTGTAGTAGTGCTTTTTGTTTAGAAGACAAGTTCACCGGTGTTTCGATAACCACCTTACACATTAAGTCTCCTACACCGCCGCTACGTACCGATTTAACGCCCTTGCCTCGTAACCGGAACATTCTTCCCGTTTGAGTTTCAGGACTCACTTTTAATTTTACTTTACCGTCGAGGGTTGGAACATTGAGTTCTCCGCCTAGCGCCGCAGTTGTAAAACTAAGG
>CAYUZL010000511.1:0-2690 GCA_964449725.1 uncultured Alteromonas sp.
ATGCATTAGTTAGGATCCCAAATGTAACTAACACGGGTTCAACTGGTGGCTTTTCAATCCGCGGAATTTCAAGAAGTGGTGCTTCAGGAGCAGGTCAAGGTGTCACCTCCAACGTCTATGTAGATGGCTCTCCTTTATCAGGTACGGTGTTAAGTAGAAGCCTAGCTTCCATTTGGGATGTGCAACAAATAGAAGTACTAAGAGGTTCCCAGTCAAGCGTTCAAGGTAGAAACGCACTTGCAGGCGCGGTTGTTGTAACCACCGCTGACCCTACTTATGATCAAGATGGTAAATTCAGATTAACCTATGCTGAAGATAATACATATCAGGTCGCCGGTGCCTATGGAAACGCAATTATCGAAGATCAGCTCGCATTTAGAGTTGCTGCTGATTATCAAAAAACCGACGGTTTTATCGATCATGTTAATGCGGAAAAAAATGCAGATTTTGAACAGCGACTAGTACTACGCGGAAAGCTGTTATTTGAGCCTAAAGCCGTTGATGATTTAAGTATCAAACTCACGGTTGAGCACACAGATAATGACACCGGAGAATCCCGTAAAACCGTTAACACTTCTTTTAGTGTAACCGACGATGCATTTGCAGATTTCGATGTTTTCGATTTTGAATCTTCCGGTCGATTTGTGCAAAACGACGTGCAGTCTACCCGAGTAATTTTAGACACCTATTACGATTTTTCGGAGCACTGGTCTGTAAAAGGGACACTAACCCACGAAAATACCAAGGTTGATAGACAGTTTGGCTTCCCAGGAAGAATAGTAGATTTCGATGTATTTGCGTTTAATCAAATTGATGAACAAGTTGATACAGCCGAACTTCGCTTCAATTTTGACTACGATAAATTATCTGGCGTATTTGGCGGTTATTATTTCGACAGTGAAACCAACGAAACCGCATTCAACCAAGTCCAACTCGCTCGAGAAGTCAGTATTGCAACAGGTGGCTTTGGCACAATATCCACACCCGACGCACTACTTGAGCAAAATGAAGAATCGATTGAAGGAACAATCAACTTTGCTTTCTTTGCGCAAGTAAGGGCGGATTTAACCGACAAATTAACCTTGGATTTGGGTCTGCGCTATGACAATGAGACCTTTAACAACTCAGGTATTTTAAATGCGACTAGAAATGTCGATGACGAACAATGTCTAGCGACAGTCCCGGGTGCAATTATAGGTGCCCCAGGATTTATCACTGCTCCTTGCTCTGCCCTTATTGCATTGGCCTTCCCTACTGCTGAAGATCAGCCTCAAGCAGCTAAATATCAAGCTTGGTTGCCTAAAGCTACATTAACCTATCAAATAAACGAAGATCATTCTATTTTTGCATCTGCACAACGAGGCTACCGTGCTGGAGGTTCTTTTTTAACTCGAATCCCTAATGATACGTTCACTGGAACAGTGCAAATCGTAGGTACTTATGAACCCGAATATTTAAATACCGTAGAAATTGGCTCCCGTTCTGTACTTGCAGATGGTGATGTAACCATAAACACCAATGTGTTTTATAGTTCGTACAAAGATCAGCAAATTACACTTCCTGGTGATGACTTACAAAATCCGGCTGATGATCTTATCGTCAACGCGGCTGAATCAACGATTTTTGGTGCTGAAATTACAGGGACTTATTTCATTAACCAAGAATGGGATGTGTACGCAAGCTTAGGTTTATTGCAATCTGAGTTTGATGACTTTCCTTTTGCAAGCCAAGGTGAATTTAGCAACCTAGCCGGTAATGAGCAGCCTGATACGCCGAATGTTAGTGCGTCTATTGGCCTAAATTGGCGCAGCGAAACTGGTTTATTCGGTAATATTAGTGCTTTTTACACCAGTTCTCGTTTCTCAGGTATCGAAAACCTTGGTAATAGCGATTTGTTTCAACCTGCTATAGACGCAGGAGCATCTGAAGTTGTCGCAAGCTCGCTTTCTGAAGAAGTCGATTCTTACGTAAACGTTAATGCAAGGTTCGGTTACGAGTTGGACAATTTCACTGTATTCACTTATGTAACTAACCTATTTGATGAAGAAGTGATTACTCAAAATAACTTTGTTAGCGTAAACCAAGGTACAGGCCAAGTCGCATTTTCTACCGGAGGCACCATTACAACAGCCTTACCTCCAAGAACTGTAGGTATTGGTATTGATTACTCGTTTTAATTGCCAGAAAACAAAAAGAGGCCTCGTATTGGCCTCTTTTTATTTATACTTATTCACCTAATTTGTTTAAAACAATACCACGTACCAAATCCCACCTTCTCATCAATATTTATGGATAAATAAAGCCCAAACTTTGTGCAATATCGTCGTTAGAACTATATTTTTAATTAAGATTTTTGAATACTCTTTTTTAAAGGATTTAACACAGTATGCAAAACACGGAAGATATATGTTACGCAACCTACTTAAGTAACATTAGCCAAACATCAAAATCAATCAAGGCAACTCTTTGTGACAGTTTATACAACAAACAAGGGGCATTAATTGCACCAAAAGGCGCACCAATCAGTCCAAAAACAAGGGCAATAATTGCAAAGCACAAGCTACTTAAACCTTTGGATAATGCTATATATTTAGAAAATGGTTTAACCCAAGGCACCTTAAAAAAGTATGTAGTTGAGTGTTTCAAGCAATCCGGTCTAGCAAAAGTACCTAAATTTAAAGCTTTAGTAC
>CAYUZL010000512.1:0-3217 GCA_964449725.1 uncultured Alteromonas sp.
ATTGATGATAGTGATGTAACACTATTAGGGTAGCTAAATGGGAGCAATATTAAAGCGCCGATAAAATAAATAATAAAGGTTAATTGTTGAGCGCTGAGTGTTTTTAAAAGAGGTTTTTGTACAAGAGCATAACAAGCCCAGACAATGGCAGAGCCTACAAAAATAAAAATGCCTAGTACGCTTTCAGTTTCTGATTGAAAAATAGCAGGGAGTCTTTGGTTAAAAAACAAAGCCAAACCCGCTATTAACATTAATGCGCCAACAAGTTGAGGCCGCGTAAAATGTTCTTTATAAAGCACTATACCACCTAGCATTAAAGAAAATGGAGCGAGTTGCAATACAACTTGAGCACTAGATGCGCTGAGGAAGCGCAGACCTATGACATTAGAGATATAATTGGCTAATAACAAAACCGTTGCACCCGTGGTGAGATACAAAGTTCGTTTAGTAAGGATTGCTTTTCTTGGCAGTGAGCGTTTTACAAGTAACAGTATAAATACAATAAAGGCTGCAAAGCCAAATCGGAAGAAAGTGATTGTTACGCTGTCCATACCGGATAAGCATAACAATAAGCCTAGGGGTAAAAGACCCCACAGAATGGCTGTTAGTAAAGATAACAGAAAGCCGTATAGGGGGCGTTGTACAGAGCTCAAAACAGAGTACTAATTTAAGTAAATTGTATGCCCTTTATCTTTCTTTTGATTTTCACCGTGGCCAGGTTCTGGAGGAATACTTTTACCAACGATAAGACGAGAAAAAGTTACGCTTGAATAATCTCCATTGGCTTTATCTTCTTCCCAATTACCCGTGCCTGTGCATGCAGGGTACCAAAAACCCGGGTCGTCTTTAGTGCTACATTGGTTATAGGCGCCTGCTTTAAAAAAGTTGAAATCTAAGGTGTATCCATAGGGATGATCATATTTATCAACTTCGCCATACGCATCGATAGAATTTGCTAAGTTTAATCTGTATTTAACGGTTTCATGGCCTTCTGCTTCGAATGTTAAATACATAACATCTTCATGCACGTTTACCACGTAACTAAATTCTTCACCTAGTGCAATACCTTCTTCGCCTGGTTCATTTGGATCTAACCATGTATTGCCAAAAACTGGGTAGGCAATATCTATACGGTTCCCATCGTGCTTGGATAGATTTCTTTCATATGTCCAAAAAACAGAACCTTTCTCGTGGTTCGGGCGTTTTTTATAGTAAATTTTTAAGGGTTCATTTCCCCAGCCAAAACCTTTAACGGGTTTCTTCCAATGGATAGCATGTATTTGTCCTACCACTACAGAATAGGCTGGCGCTTTCTCTGTATATTTTGCGTTTAATGCAACGTGGTTTACTTTCAACGTTGCTTCCATTTTTCCACCTATGCGTTTGAATTTTTTGGCAATAGGATTACTTGCAATAGTAAAATTGTTTTTTGGGTCATGGGTTTTTATTCGTGACGACTTTCCGCGAAGCATATGACGAAGTTCACTACGGGTATTGGTTGTATTTTTTGTCGTTGTCGCTTTATTCGGAGTAGTAAATACCATTCCTCCATTTTCATCTAAATAGAAAAAGTCAGAATGCTCATATTTTTGGATTTTTTTAACAGCGATTTGATCTGGCTTACCGTCGTTATTTTTATCAATTGGTAAGGTGATATTCCATTCACTCAAATCAAATTTATCTGCGGGTACATCAGCAACAGCTGTTCCAATCCCGCTAGTTAAAAACACAACGGCAACCGCTACTTTACTGTGTTTTAGGTAATTAGAAAAAGACCTCATAAAACCTCATTAATCTGTGTGAGTTAATACATTAAACGTTTAATTTACTTCTCATTAGTTTGATATTTAGACGAGGTAAATTAATATTCTTAGCAATATATTAACAAATAAAACGATATAGCCATAGCATCGATTAAACAAAAAGCAAATTAGTGTGGGGAATCATGATTTATTCAAATTAATTTTGCATGATTTTTTGCAGTTTAGATTAGTTTTTGTTGACCAAATCTATATCTGATTGAGGTACGCTTTTGATGGCTTCAACCATTTGCATTGCGCTTTTTATTTGCCGTGATTATTAAAAAACATTCTGTATTTTCTTACTTTTTTGTAATAAATGAAGATTTTCAAGGACTAAAGTAACAAAGTTCAGTTTTAGGAAAAAAGTGCGAAATGCGTAAAACCGATAAAGTTCGGCTGTACTACCTCATATTCACGATTTTTGTTTATTCATTGGGTTTCAAATTTATGCCCATAAGCATCCACACTGAGCAAGAAAAACTGCTTTTTGGGATGTTTTTAACTGCCTATTTTTTCGTTATTCCCGTGGCACATTGGTTCTGTATTATTAAAACTGGAAAGCAACAGTTGTGGCGGATTATCCTGCCATTTTCGTTGAGTTCTTTAGTTGCCAGATATACCTTTCCTGATGAAATAGCGGCCTACTTCGAGTTTATTACTTGGTTAAGGTACCCTTTAATAGCAATACTCTTGGTTATAGAGTTTTATCTTATGTATGTGGTTATTAAGGGGTTGTGGCAGGCACGGCACTTAAAAGGCGACCCTAGAATTATTGCGTTAAAGCAGCATTCAGACGATAAAAAAAGAAGTATGGCATTTATGTTAGCGACGGAACCTGCAAGTTGGTTTTACGCCATTCCGCGCTTTTCAAAAAATCACCCTGAAGCCTTAGCAAATTTGAATTTATTGTCAGCAAAGCGTTGGCATTTTTTGGGAGTTTGTTTGGCTTTAGTGGCTATCACTTTTATGTCGTACTGGCTTGTTTCTAGTTTTAGTCAATGGGGAGCAGTTGCGCTGGCGGCATTTGTTCTTTATGGCTTAGTACTGCTAACAGCCAACTACCGTATCTCTCGTCACTTCAGTTGTTATATATCGGAATATGACAATCAAGATAAGCTGTTAGTTATCAATAATTCTGTTTGGGGCTTGTTGTGTGTACCGATAGCACAATGTGAAAAAGTAGAGAAAGGACAATTCGAGTCTAAAGACTATTCCGATTCGCTATTTTTAGGACGAGGTAAAATAGCGAATGTGAAAATCACATTTAGTAAAGAACAAGTTTATCAAGGAGCGATGGGACAAATACCAGAAGCTATTGAAGAGGTTTTTATACACCTAGATGAGCCCTCGAACTTATTAAAGCAAATTTAGATCGAGGGCCTTAATCGCCATTATCTTACTTGGTTGTGATATCT
>CAYUZL010000513.1:0-4580 GCA_964449725.1 uncultured Alteromonas sp.
GATTATTGCTAACCGATGAATACATTATGCACTAAAAAACCAAAAATGAAAGCTATTTTCGTAATTAAATTACAAAAATAACTTTATACACAACTGTAATCCGTCTTACATGAAATTTAATTACATTTTATTTGGTAGCCGCCACGGCGAAATTACTCAGTGCACCGGCTATTTTTTTCAATACCGATTCACACCCTTTTATGTCATGTCGTGATTGCACATACGCAATGTCGTTATAACTCAACCACACTGCTCCTGATTCATCCTCCCAAATGAGCATTTTTTGTGGAAGATCAATGGCAGCAGATTGAGAACATGCCATAACAGGTGACCCTACTTTAGGGTTACCAAATAGCACTAACTCTGTGGGTCGTAATGCAACTCCCGCGCTTTTTGCACCTTCCCCATGATTAATACGGGCAAAAACTGTCAACCCTTTTTTAATTAAAATAGCTTCTAATTTATCTGCTGTTCCCCTCACGGTATGACTACTCGGTACCGATACCATTCCTTCTGGTTGAGCATAGACAAAACCCGAGAACATAAAACAAAACAAAAAAGCCCTACGAAAAAGAATAAACATAATTGATTTCCAAATTAGTGACAAAAGCATAAGTACAAAGCCATGACCTTGTGCCTTTGCTTTATTGTGAGCTGCGAATACTTTCTAATGTGTGAATAACACCGCGAAGTTCAGCCAACGATTTCATCCTTCCGGCATAAGAATAACCCGGTCGTACATCTGGCCTATCCATTTCTTCATCCATTAAATGACCGTGATCAGGGCGCATAGGAATACTATTAGCTTTATCTCGAGTCCCTTCCTCATCAAGCAACGCATTAATCAACCCTAGCATATCATTGTCGCCATCTAGATGATCGGATTCATAAAATGACCCATCAGCCTCTCGTTTTACATTGCGAAGATGAACAAAGAAAATATTGGGCCCAAACGCTTTTACCATATCTACAAGATCATTATCTGCTCGCGCCCCGAACGATCCTGCGCACAATGTAATGCCATTTGACGCACTTTCAACAGCCTTAATGATAGCCCTAGCGTCATCTGCAGTAGAGACCACTCTAGGTAATCCGAAAAGAGAAAACGGAGGATCGTCAGGATGAATACACATTTTCACCCCTGCAGATTCAGCAGAAGGGATAACACTTTCAAGAAATTTGAATAAATGCTGGCGATAGTTTTCTGTGCCTATCGCTATAAATTGCGCAATCGCCGCTTTGATACCGGCTCGATCATATGAACCTTCACCGCCTGGTAAACCTGCAATGATATTCTTTTCAAGTAACACACGCTCCTCATTTGATAATTCATCGAAACGTTGTTTCGCTATTGCTAATTGTTCGGAAGTATAGTCTTGTTCGGCATTATCTCGCGCTAGCATATATACGTCATAGGCAATGAAATCTGTCATTTCAAATCGCAACGCTTGAGACGCATTTGGCATGGCATAACTTAAATTAGTTCGGGTCCAATCAACCACAGGCATAAAGTTATAGCACACGGTGTCCACACCCGCTTTGCCTAAGTTAATCAGTGTTTCTTTGTAGTTTTCAATGTACTTTTCATATCCACCCGTGCGGGTTTTAATATCATTGTGCAGAGGCACGCTTTCCACCACAGCCCAATTCATTCCAGCGTCTTCAATCAGTGCTTTATGTTCTAAAATTTTTTCTAGAGGCCATACGTCCCCTGTGGGGATTTCATACAAGGAAGAAACAACACCAGTTGCACCTGCTTGTCGTATTTGCCGTAAGGTAATTGAATCGGTTGGACCAAACCAGCGCCATGTTTCTTGCATCGGGAACTCTCACTCATGATTTCATCATTTTATAGTAACAAACTATACGACTATTCTCATAACACGTCTGTAACAATATGCTTTACTGCATTTATGGGTATAATTCTAACGATATCCGTTTTAAAGAATCCAAATAATGAATGACGTTCACGCTGTTTCACTCTCCATTGTTACCGTAAATTCTAATTTCCAGTCTGTGTTCAATACACTTTCTCTACCATTAGATGACATGAACGGTATGTTTATCTCAAACCGCCAAAGTGCACTCAACTTTAGGCACAGAAAAAGTAAGCCGGGTTATAAAAGTGACTGGCACGTTGCTGGCGACCCGACATTATTACTGATTCAGCAAGGCTGTATAGAAATTACTTTGCGTAATGGTGAAAGCAAATTGTTCAGTGCGGGTGAACAATTTATTGCGGCAGATTTTTTACCCGACGGAATGAATTTTGATCCCTGTCATGGGCACAGTGCAAGAGTAGTCACAGAGGCTCCCTTGCAAGCTGTACACATTAAACTATCAAATAACCCTCAAAGTTGGCTCGAAGAAAATAGCGCCTTTCTTACGGCGCCGGTCTAGGATCAAACGACGTGTTAGCCAAGTACGCTGTTACAATAGACCAGACTAATTGGTTTTGACGAATATCTTCAGGATGTATTTTATCCAACGTATCGTTGGGCGTATGGTGATAGTCGAAATAGTAAGTTCCGTCTTGTTTCAACGCAAACACCGGCACTCCTAAAGCGGGTAATACTGAAACATCAGGCCCGCCACCACTTTGATTGCTACCGTATTCAATACCTAGCTCGGCCAGTGCTTGATACAACACCCCTGCACTTTTTTGCACTGCTGGATTAAATCGCGTATCAAATTGATATATTTTTCCTGCGCCAAAATCCGATTCAGCGGCCGCAATAATATTCTCTAAACTGCTTTTGTTCGCGCTTACATATTGTCTAGCGCCGACAAGGCCAATTTCTTCAGCCGCATAAAGTACAACCCGAATAGTGCGTTTAGGTTGACCTAAAGTGTCTTTAATGGTTTTAGCCGCAGCGGTCACTATGCCCACTCCAGCACCGTCGTCAATTGCACCTGTACCTTCGTCCCATGAATCCAAATGCGCAGAAATAAGCACAACTTCATCAGGGTGTTCAGTTCCAGTAATTTCGCCAATAACATTGTAAGACGTTTGCCATCCTGCATCTTTTGCTTGCATATCTACATCAATAATCACCTTTTTATTTTCAGCAAACATGGCTTCTAAGGTATCGGCATCAGCGGTTGAAATAGCCCCAGCTGGAATTTTACGTACGCTATCGTCATAGCGCATAAGCCCGGTATGAGCAAAACGAGAGTTGTCGGTACCTACAGAACGAATAACCACGGCTTTCGCACCTAACTTAGCAGCTTCTATAGCCCCGTTTACACGGTTTGGTACTACTTTTCCGTAAAACTTTCCTTCACGATTACGCTGCATTCGGGTATTTAAAAATACAATTTTACCTTCAACCTCAGCTTTAGTACTGGCAGACAGTGCCTCTAATGAAGGAAACATCACCACAGCTTCTTGAATTCCGCCTTCAGGCGTAGCTATAGACCCACCTAAAGCAGTAATCACTAACTTTTGCTCAAAAGGTGAAACAACACGGGCATCGGCGAAGCCCCGTTCCCAATTACGCACTTTAACCGGTTGTTTGTATACCTTATCAAACCCCATCTCACTCAACATAACTTCAGCCCACGCAACGGCTTTTTTGTCACCACTTGAGCCAGCGATACGAGGTCCAACTTCCACCGTTAACGATTTGACAATATCGTATGCGAGTTGGCTATTTTTATTCGCTTCTTTCAACTTCACCACATCAGTATCAAATGTAGATGAGTGTTGATGGTCATTGTGCCAAGCATAACTAACATTGGAGAATAGGCAGCACAGCGAAAATAAAGGCACACCGATTGTGTGAATACGAGAAAAAGTAGAGAGCATGATAAAGATCAACCTCAATTTAAGAAACGTTTTGATGTTGCGTAAACATAATCGATTCGTTTCGTAAAACCAAGTTTTGTGTTGAGATTAAAGTCAAACCAAAAAGCTAACACTCAGCCCACAGGAACTAGTGTTAACCTTGTATTACTTATTTTGTAGTATGATAAATTTCACTACCTGTTAATTTAAATTCAGCAGACTTTTCAGCCATACCTTTTTGAATTTCATCACTGATAACGCCTTTACCTTCAAGTACTATGGTTTCATCAAGTAGTTTAATTTCTATCTGTTGGTTTTTATCAAGGTCAGCAGCATAGTCTCTTACTTCTTGAGATATTTTCATTGAACAGAATTTAGGGCCACACATTGAACAAAAATGGGCTATTTTCCCTGATTCTTGTGGAAGTGTTTCATCGTGATACGCTTTTGCTGTTTCAGGATCTAAACCAATGTTAAATTGATCATACCAGCGGAATTCAAAACGCGCTTTCGACATAGCATTATCACGTATTTGCGCCCCCGGATGCCCTTTAGCTAAATCACCTGCATGTGCCGCAATTTTATAAGTAATTAAGCCTTCCTTTACATCATCTTTATTGGGTAAACCTAAATGCTCTTTTGGCGTGACATAACACAACATTGCACAGCCATACCAACCAATGTTAGCAGCACCAATACCTGATGTAATATGATCATAACCTGGTGCAATATCCGTTGTTAAAGGTCCTAATGTGTAAAAAGGAGCTTCATCACAAACTTCAATTTGCTTTTC